>CAZBDF010000086.1:0-8794 GCA_964490385.1 uncultured Lentimicrobiaceae bacterium
TCATGGTTTGTTTATTATTTTAACGTTTCACAAATACGGCTCACAGTCGTTCACTTGCAGGATGGTTTTTGGTGATTCGTATTTCTTTTCATTTTTCCAGATGCCCGCTAACCGGCTGTGAGCCATGATTTGCTGTTGTATGCTGGCTGTTTTTCTTCCTTCGGGTTGTGACAGCCATACTCTTTGGCAAGTTTTGGTTTGTGTGTTGGCATTCTGTGTAACTTGCCAATGTGTATGGAAGCGAATGGGCAATTACATTTCTGAAATTATCACATTCCATTGTTTTTTATGTTCAAATTTCAGTGCTGTATCTATCTCAATTAAATTTACATAGTTTTCAATAAATTCTGATGTATCAGATAGTAATCTCAAATAATATTTTAATGAGTGAACCAACCCGTTAACAATAACATGGCAACCGTGTATATTTTAATCCGTTCAATTTCGTTGTCAATCTCATTTTTTTGATTTTCGTCAATATTGGCAGTAGATAGCAGATAATATCTCTTTACTTGAGTTGTCTGAAATTTCTCAAAAGCATCTTTTACTAACTGAGTTGTAATTGCGATACCATGTTTAACTTCTACAGCTTCAAATGCTCGTCCTTTCTCATCAACTAAATCAATATCACCTATCCTTCCACTTCTTGAGTCTGCAGAGGTATGACATTCTATTTCCAATAATGTTTTTCCTTTGAATCTTCGGGTCTCGTTTACAAGGTTTTGATAAGCGGCATATAGTGCTAAAACTGGAAGTCTTGCAGCCCCATCAGCTGTATATTTTGATTCAAAATGTTTATCTAACAATCTCATAATTGTTGCTATTGGAAGATTCAAAGGTTTTGCCAAATCAATATGTTGACTATTTCGTTTGATAATTAATCCCTGAAATAAATAACTTAGGATTTTATCTAAATCATTTCCCTGCTGAATAACCTGAATTATTTGTAGAAATGCTTTTTTGAGCGAATCTGGTCTAATTGCACCTGAATAATTTGCATCGTATGGTACTTTCTGCTCAAGAGATCTTGTCAGCCAACCACTTTCAGCCATAGCGGGAAATTTGACACTTTTCAAAAAAGGGGTTATGCTTTTTGTATCAAATGTTCTACCTGAATATCCATTTTCAATACTGGTTTGATGGTTTCTTATATCTTGTTCAGGGTGTAATTTTTTATAAATTAAGCTTGTAAAAACAACTGTCAAAACTGCTTTTGATGATTCAGAACGTCTCAAGATTTCATCCAAATAGTTCTTTATATGCTCATCTAAATCAGATTTTGTGTTGTCGTCAGAACCAACCAACTTCATTGATTCTAAATATGCATTTGTGAGGAAGTTCGTTGGCATCATTAACTTTATGTGTTTAAAAGTTGTATTTTAATTTGTTCAGCAACTGCCTTAATCATTGGTACTGCAACCGAGTTCCCAATTTGTCTATAAAGTTCTCCTCGGTTGTTAATGAGTTTAAAGTCAAGAGGGAACCCCATTATCTTATAGCACTCATTTATTGTTAGCTTGCGAACATTATTTTCATGCCAAATCCAGAATCTGCCAGATGATTCTTGAGAAGGTAAAGCTGGGTGGACACCTTCCGTTGAATAAATTCTATTTGGCTGCTTGTGAACCCTTGATAAATGTTCTGTTCCAGGCCTAACCCCTGCCTTTCGAATTGTCTTGTTTCGATACCCAGCAAAAATTAACCCCGAATCTTGTTTTTTTTGTTTATCAAGTATAGTATATGGTTCTTCCAAAAATTCAAAGTTATTCTCTTTATCTAAGAAATTTTTCAGTGTTGGCTTCTCTTGTTTTTGAATTTTACTGAAATCAAAAGATTTTTGTTGATGTCCGATAATTATTATTCTTTCTCGGTTTTGAGGAACTCCAAAATCAGAAGCATTTAATACTTTTTTTGAAACTGTATAACCTAACTCTTCCAAATGTTTAATGATTGTAGCAAGTGTCCTTTTTTTATCATGATAAACCAAGTGCTTAACATTTTCGAGTAGGACAACATTTGGTTTTCTTTCTTCGATAATTTTTAAAACATGATAAATTAAAGTTCCACGTGTATCCTCAAAGCCTTTCATTTTACCCGAGATACTAAAAGGTTGACATGGAAATCCAGCGCATAGGACATCATGTTTAGGAACAATGTCAAGATTTAAGTTAGTAATATCACCAAAGGGTATTTCCCCAAAGTTTAACTCATAAGCTCTTTGTGCATGATAATTGAATTCTGATGAGAAAACACATTTTCCTCCAATTTCTTGCATTGGTATTCTAAACCCTCCAATGCCTGCAAATAAATCAATAAAAGTAAAATCAGGGTTTTCAGGACTTGGAAAAGGAATATCCCATTTTATTGGTAAAATTGCTTGGATTTCAGGTTCTTCAGCCAAGTTTACATTATCGTGGATTTGAGAATAATAATGGGTTGCACGCTTTTCATAACAACCGGAAACACCATTCTTATGATTGTGAAGATAGTGAGTTAGAAAAGCTAAGTCTTCTGCTTCCCCATTCATATTCTCAATATTCAATTTATTTCTTAATTCTGAATAATTAATCATGGTTAAAAATTTAGTTTTCCTTGTTCTTGCCTTTTTAATCTCAAGTATTGTGCTTTTTCTTCTGCAAGCTTCAGAAGTTCATTTGTATCTTGTTGAGGATATAATATTTCTGCAATTTTTTCACTATAGAATTCTCTTTCCAAATCTTTGATATTCAAATTGAAGGTTTCAGCCATCTTCGGCAATATAGTATTTGGAATTTGTCTTTTACCATTTTCAAATTTTGAAAGTGTAGATTGGTCAATGTCTAAAGCGGCAGCAAGTTTAGTTAAAGTCATAGATGCTGCTGTTCTTAGTTTATTGATGTATTCCCCAAATAATTCTTGCATTGTCTTGAAATTATTGTCTTGACATATTTGGCAAAAATACAAAATTATTCCATTCTTGACAAGTGAGGAGCGGAAAAAAATAGCTTTTTTGGTTTTTTAAGTGATGGTGATTTTTGTGTTGGCTAAAACCGAATGTGCTATTTGTGCGGTGGGTTTTCAGCTTGCGTAAAACGTTCCGCAAATATGCACTGGCTGTTTATTTTTCAGGTTTGTATTTCTCCTCTAATTCTTCAATTAAATTTCTAACGACCTTAGCAGATTCAGAAATATATTTTTCATTGTTTGGCCCAATGCTAAATTCTACTTTTCGATTCGTTAATTCAATGATAAATTTGTCTGAAACACCACCTGAAATAAATACTTCAACTCCGTTTTCCGATTTTGGTTTTTCTATTTTGTCAATGTTTTCTAAATCAATACTATTTATAGTTTTTTCAAATAATATAAAGTCAGTAATGTCTAATTGTGTTGTAGTAGAATCAACACCCCAATTTTCTATTCCTGCAGAGTGGTTTTGAAAAATCTCTATTGGTAGATTATTGTAAAAGCTGATGGTCGTGTCATTTCTTATTTCTACAGTATATTGTGGTGCTGGATTACTAATGAGAAATCTTTTAGTTTTTTTAATACTGATTATTGAATCTTGATTTATTATGGTTTGGGATTTCAGGTTAACGAATGAGAAAGTAAATAAGACGAGAAATAATATTAACCTAAATTCAAATAATTTCTTTTTCATTTTGTGTCTCTTTTTTCAGCTTGTGCATAACCTGCAAATATATTCACCCCTCATTTCCACTTAACTTTAAATGCGTTTTAGGTTTAAACCGAAATCTCCCCCTTAATAGTGGGATGCGCCTGGTAATTGACCAACTCAAAATCTTCAAATTTAAAATCAAAGATATTCTTTACACTGGGATTAAGTTTCATTTCCGGTAGGACGAAAGTATCCCTGGTCAGTTGCAACTTCACCTGTTCGATGTGGTTGTTGTAAATATGTGCATCGCCAAAAGTATGAACAAATTCACCCGGCACCAGATGAGTAACCCGGGCCACCATTTTGAGGAGCAAAGCATAGGAAGCAATATTGAAGGGAACGCCAAGAAAGATGTCAGCACTTCGCTGGTACATCTGCAACGAAAGTTTTCCATTGGCCACATAAAACTGAAACATAATATGGCAGGGCGGCAGGGCCATGTTATCCAACTCACCAACATTCCAGGCATTCACAATATGTCTCCGGGAATCAGGATTGGTTTTTATGGATTCAATCACCTGGCTGATTTGGTCGATATGCTTGCCATCGGCAGCAGGCCATGAGCGCCACTGGTAGCCGTAAATATGTCCCAGATCACCGTTTTCATCCGCCCATTCGTCCCAAATACTTACACGGTTATCGTTGAGGTATTTAATATTGGTATCGCCATTAAGAAACCAAAGTAGTTCATGAATGATTGAGCGTAAGTGAAGCTTTTTGGTCGTCATCACAGGAAAGCCATCAGCAAGGTCGAAACGCATCTGGTAGCCAAAAACGCTGATAGTGCCGGTACCGGTGCGGTCTTCCTTTTCAACACCATTTTTTAATACATGGTCAAGTAAGTCAAGATATTGTTTCATTATTGTTTAGTTTAAATTTAAAAGCTGTCCTTCAGTTCGCAGTCTTCAGTTTATAGTCATCTGCCTACCTGTCACCCGTTAACAGTCACCCGTTACCCATCACCCGTCCAATGTCAATAAGGTAAGAATTTTATTTACGATTGATGATTAACGAGTGTTGATTTTTGATTTATTGTAAGGTGATTACCAGGGATATCTTAAATCAAAAATCGTTAATCGACAGTCATACATCAACATCATTTCCTTAACTTATTGACATTGGTCGTCAGTGAACAGTAGGCAGTCGTCAGTTTGCCTCGCCGAAGACGTGTCATCGGTCATCGGTCATCAAACATCGAACATATTTTCTTTAAACGGGATTCTTTTCTGCGTACTCCATCACCTCGCGCATCACACGCATGATATTGCCACCCCAGATTTTCCTGATCTGATCTTCGGTATAACCGCGCCTAACAAGCTCGATAGTGATGTTTGGCATTTCGCTCACATCAAAACAATCGGCCAGGCCACCACCACCATCGAAGTCGGTGCCAATACCAACATGATCGATACCTGCAACAGCAACAATATGATCAATATGATCGACAGCATCTTTAACTGTTGCCAAATTTGAAGGATATTTCTTGTTGATTTCCCGCCATTCTTTACGAGCCGATTTCATTTCTTCATCTGTCAGGTCATCAAATCCGCGGTATTTTCGGCGCAATTCAGCCCGGGCACTATCCCTTTCTATATTTGGTGGCATTTCCTTTACATAATCGCTCAGGATGCAAACCTGGGCAACACCACCATTTTCGGCAAGTTTCAGCAGCATATCATCATTAAGGTTACGCGGATGGTCACAAATTGCCCTTGCCGAAGAGTGGGAAGCAATTACCGGGGCTTTCGACAAATTAATGACACCATAAAAACTACTATCCGAAATATGCGACACATCTACCATCATGCCTAGGCGATTCATTTCCCCAACCACACCCTCACCAAACGGGCTTAAACCATTGTATCCGGTGCTATCGGTTGATGAATCACAAATATCGTTGTTCCTGGTATGGCACAGTGTAATGTAACGAGCCCCACGATTGTAGAAATACTCAACCAGGGTCAGGTCGTTACCAACAGGGTATCCGTTTTCGATACCAAGAAAAACGGCCCTTTTTCCTTCTTTCTCAATCTTGTAAGCCTCATCGGGGGAATAGGCAAATGAGGCAAGGTTGGCATTCCTTTCGACAACTGCATAGGCCGAATCAAATATTTCGTCAGCCCTTTGCTTTGCCTTGGCATTTCCCTCAACATCACGCGGGCCCTGGCCCAAAAAAACTGCAAAAAAAACAGCATCCATCCCACCTTCCTCCATCCTGGGGAAATCAATTTTACTACCATCATCCCGGGCATCATGCTTCTCGGATAAATCAAACTCACCCCGGACAAACCACATCGGTGTATCAGTATGCGAATCTACAGTAAAAACCTTTTGGTGGATACAAAGTGCTGATTTCAATATTTTCTCCTCTTCGCTGAGATTTTGACATGACAGGAAAATTGCAAGGAACAAAAGGCCGCTGAATATTTTTTTCATCAGTAGTTTAGGATTAGTGAATTTGAATTAGTTTCGATGAGCGGACAAAATTAGGGTTTAAGTAAAAACGCATTGGATGAATTATTCAACAGTTATAAACATTAAGATTGCAAAACACTTCGGACAAACAGACAGCTTGGTTTTCGACAGAAAAAATAATACTTTTGCACTCGAATTGGGGATAGATCATAAGGCAAATAAAGCCAAAATGCACTAACTACTACTGGTATTCAACTGAATACAGATTACTACCCACAAATAAACGGACTTACCCGTTTTCGATAAGGTTGCCTCAATTCATTAAATACTTTTACTAACAGTAGAAAACTCGTAATACTATGCTTGAAAAAAACAGAATAGAAAAAATTACTATCAGCACCAAATCGCACCGTTTAAAGCGAACACTGCTAGATGAAAACCCCGGCCTCGAATATATTTTTACCAAAGCACATGATCTTGAAGAAGCACTCGACGATTTAAGAACATGGATAAATTCCTTTTTAAAGGAGAGGAAAACGGCCTGGAATTTTTATCGGTGTAAAGACGATTCGCGACAGGCATTCGAAGATTTAACCTGGAAGGAAGTTGCTGCAATCAGGATTCTCGATTACATTGATCATACCGGGCTTAAGGTTGAAGATTTAAATGTTGGAGAGGAATTGTGCACTGTCAATCCTTTTTTGCCGCTGTGGTTAGCCATAAGAAAAGGGAGAGGTGGCGGAACTGAAGCTTATTTTCAGGACATGCTTGAACTTTTTAGGCAATTTTCGGGAAAAACCAAAAGACAGCTACCCACCAAGGATGAAGTCCTGGACTGGATGGACAGGCATCCTTCGGGCCTTGACGAAAAGATTATTGCTATAAGAGAGTCCAACAAAAAGCGGATACTGAGAGTCATTATCCAAAAAATTGAAAAAGGTAAAGTTGTTAGTAGCAAATATAACTTCGAGCCCGGCCTGAGTTCAAAAGAAAAATATAACCTTGCCCTGACCTGGTGGGACACTGAGCACTTTCATCTGAAATTTGCCATCAGGACCCCTGAATTATTAAATAAAATGTTGGGGCATTCCCTGGACAACGAAACCATCGAACTGATGGAAAAAGCCAAAAGAAAAGGCATTCCATTTTTTGTAAACCCATATTATTTGTCCCTCGTAAATATTGATGCACCTGATTTTGCCATTGGCGCAGATCAGGCAATCCGCGATTACATCTTTTGTAGTGAAGAGTTGATAGAAGAGTTTGGCGACATCGTTGCCTGGGAAAAAGAAGATATTGTGGAACCCGACAAGCCCAATGCTGCCGGTTGGCTGCTGCCAAACACCCACAATATCCACAGGCGTTATCCTGAAGTTGCCATCCTTATCCCTGATACTGTTGGACGGGCCTGCGCCGGCCTGTGTGTATCGTGCCAGCGTATGTACGATTTCCAAAACGGCCACCTGAATTTCAACCTGGATAAACTAAAACCCAGGGAGTCGTGGCACCACAAACTTATCAGGCTCCTCACGTATTTTGAAGACGACAGCCAGTTGCGTGACATTCTGATTACAGGAGGTGATTCACTGATGAGCTCAAATAAATCTTTAAAACTAATACTGGATGAAGTTTACGAGATGGCACTTCGGAAAATCAATAAAAACAAGGATTTCCCTGATGGTGAAAAACACGCCGAAATGTTGCGTATCCGACTTGGCACAAGGCTCCCGGTTTACATCCCACAACGCATTAATAGTGGGTTGATCGAAATCCTCTCAGAATTTAAAGAAAAAGCCTCAAAAATCGGGTTCAAGCAATTCGTTATACAAACCCATTTTGTATCAACCATGGAGGTAACCCCCGAGGTAAAAACGGCCGTCGAGAAAATCCTTAAAGCAGGATGGTTTATTGCGAATCAGCAAGTGTTTATTAGCGCAGCATCCAAACGTGGGCATACTGCCAAATTAAGGAAAGTATTGAATGATATTGGCGTGATGACCTACTATACTTTTTCGGTAAAAGGATTTCAGGAAAACCGACATAACTTTGCTACCAATGCCCGGGCCATTCAGGAGCAGCGAGAAGAAAAGATCATTGGAGGAATACCGGAAAAGTATTACGATGAATTAGCAACTTTCCCTTTTAATGTTCAAAATATGGTGGAAAACATCAACAGCTTAAGGAGGCAAACTAATCTGCCATTTCTGGGTACTGACAGAAACGTGATGAATTTGCCGGGTGTTGGTAAGAGCCTCACCTTTCGTGTCATTGGTATAACCAATGATGGCCGAAGGGTACTTAAATATAGCCATGATCAGAACAGGAAACACAGCCCGATTGCCGATCAGATGGGGAAAGTTGTAATTGTTGAGTCAAAATCCATTGCCGATTACCTTGATCAAATGGAGGAGATGGGAGAAGATATGACGGAATACAACAGCCTCTATGGTTACTCAATGGGATCGACCGAACCAAGGGTCCCGATTTATAAATACCCGGACTATGATTTTGAGGTCACCAAAGAACTTACTAATTTTGAAATCGCCTTGCCCACGGAAATTTAAAAATTTTAAGAATAAGTAAAATGATCGAATTTAACAATTACACACCCAGCAGCCAGGAAATTGAATCACGGATAAATGAATATACTGCCAGTCCGATGAGTACTGTTGAACGAAAGCAGGCACTGATTACAATCCTGGGCTGTATCGATTTAACCAC
>CAZBDF010000086.1:8894-12931 GCA_964490385.1 uncultured Lentimicrobiaceae bacterium
CTGTTGAACGAAAGCAGGCACTGATTACAATCCTGGGCTGTATCGATTTAACCACACTTGAAGGCAGCGATACCAATGAAAAGATTTCTTCGGTTTGTGAGCGGGCTAAGTCATTTGGCAAAGAGGGTGCCGATATTCCAAATGTTGCTGCTGTTTGCTTTTACCCACCATTTGTCAAACTTGCCAAAGAATTGCTTGAAGGTACCACAGTCGAGGTAGCTTCTGTAGCAGCGGCTTTTCCATCCGGACAACTCCCCATTGACCTGAAAGTTGCCGAAGTTAAATATGCTGTTGCCGAAGGCGCGGATGAAATTGATATTGTGATTTCGAGAGGCAAGTTATTGGAAAATAAATACGAAGAAGTTTACGATGAAATTTTTGCACTAAAAGAGGCCTGTGGAAATGCCCACCTCAAAGTAATCCTGGAAACCGGAGAGTTGGAAACTACATCTAAAATTAGGAAAGCAAGCGAAATCTCAATTAAGGCAGGAGCTGATTTTTTGAAGACTTCTACCGGAAAAATAAAACCTGCTGCAACTCCTGAAGCCTTTTTGCATATGCTAGACACCATAAAAGAGTACCACGAAAAAACCGGTAAAAAAATCGGGATTAAAGCAGCCGGTGGCATTTCTGAACCCGATGATGCACTTGTTTATTACAATCTTGTAAAAAATGTATTGGGCAAAGACTGGTTAAACAAAAAACTATTCAGGATTGGTGCCAGCCGATTGGCCAATAAATTAGTTGAGGAGATTAAGAAATAATCAAGAGGCTGTCCTAATAGGGCAGCCTTCTTAATTTAAATAAAACAAAATTCATCATAGCATTGTAACTTTTTGTTTCAACCTGCCGTCATACCTGTGAAATCGCAAAAAACAATTAATTATGAATACAATGAGCAAAAGTCTATTTTCAATTTTCCTTTCAATGATAATGGTTATTGGTGTCGTTAATACATCGGCACAAAGTACAAAGGGAAACAAAAAGGTGGTAAAAGAAACCAGGTCCATCGAAGCGTTTACAGGGATAGATGTTGGCGGGGCATTTAATGTTTATTTCACCCAGCAAGAAAAAACATCGCTAATCGTTGAAGCCGATGAAAATCTCCTTGAAAAGATTTCGACAAATGTGAATGGCGAAACCCTCCACATTAAATCCAACAATATAAAAAATGCCACAACACTAAATATTTATCTTTCGGCACCGACTATAAATAATTTGAATATTAGTGGTGCTGCCAGTTTAAAAAACGAAAACACCCTCAGCGGAGAGTCACTGAGCATTAAGGTTTCGGGAGCAGCCAGTGTTGTATTGGATATAAATGTAAACGACCTCAGCACAAATACTTCTGGTGCCGGATACCTTAAACTAACTGGAAAAGCTGCATACCATGATGCCGATGCCAGTGGTGCTGCTGAGCTTAAAGCCGGGAACCTCGAGACTATAAAAACGACTGCTGATGCAAGTGGCGCTGCTGATGTTACTATCAGGGCAAGCGAAGAAGCTAAAAGTGAAACCAGTGGTGCAGGCAGCATCAGTATCTTAGGCAACCCCGAAATTACCACAAAAAATGTAGCATATACTACCTATGAAACCAGGTCGGGAACAAATGTGCGCAGTTGGGAATCGGGGGACACTACTACAGTAAATGTTGGTAACGTGACTGTTGAGGTAATCGACGGTGACTCAACAAAGGTAACAGTAGGCAGCCGCACATTAATTGTAGATGACAATGGCAATGTTAAATGGCGCAGAAATTTCAAACAAAAGTTTAACGGTCACTGGGCCGGTTTCGATATAGGTGTAAATGGATATGTTGATAAAGACTGGAACATCAATGTACCCAAGGAATATGAATACCTCACCCTGAAATATGAAAAATCAATTGATGTAAACATCAATATCTACGAGCAAAACATTAACCTGGCCAGGCAAAAATTTGGCATGCTTACGGGTATAGGTTTGAGATGGAACAATTACAGGTTTAGCAACAACGTGATATTAACCGGTGATTCATCAGAAATATCCGGTTATTACGATAACACGAGAGATTGGGCAAAAAGTAAACTGGTGGTAAATTACTTAACCATACCCTTGCTTTTCGAATACCAGACCAACCGCTATATGCGCAAAAACAGTTTTCATGTTACTGCCGGGGTGATGTTTGGCTGGCGCTATGCCTCGCACACCAAAATGTTGTATTTCGATGATGGTAGGCAAAAGCCAAAAAATAATGACAGCTTTCATGTGAACCCATTCCGCTACGATGCCATGTTCCGCATTGGCTGGGGAGTCATTAACCTGTATGCAAATTATTCGATGAATACCCTGTTTAAAAAAGACAGCGGACCTGAATTGTACCCCTTTGCTGTTGGTATAACACTGGTTGGCTGGTAAACATTAAGTGATCCTGTATTTCAACACTACAATATTTCTTTCATACCATTTTAAAAACTGTCATCGTTTGGTGGCAGTTTTTTTTTGTTCTTCGACGATTCCATGTCCTGCGGACGATGGAATGTCGGGAAGAAACTTTCCATCATCCTATAATTGAAAGGAATCCGTATATTTGTGGGAAGACTTGGAAACACTTAACCCCTTCAAACTTCCTATCCGCCAAATCCGCTTAATCAGCGTCTTACTTTAATAATTCAGCTTCGCATGGAAAATTTCCATCTTTTGCATTCCCTCAATTTGATCAATCTACCTAATAAAATCTATGTCCAACCAGCCAACAATCTAAATTTTACTATTTTTACGCTCCGTTTGGGAAAAATGATAATCTAAAAAAATAGCATATATGTCAGGACACAATAAATGGTCAACCATCAAGCGCAAAAAGGGTGCAGCCGATTCCAAAAGATCGAAGGTTTTCTCGAAAATAATTAAAGAAATAACTGTTGCTGTTAAAGAAAGTGGCCCCGATCCCGATGCCAATCCACGACTCAGGGTAGCCATTGCCAATGCCAAAGGCGCCAGTATGCCCAAAGACAATATTGAGCGTGCCATCAGCAAAGGAAAAGAAAAAGATGCAGCGAGCTTCCTCGAAATAACCTACGAAGGCTACCTTGCACATGGTATAGCTGTTTATGTTGAATGCACTACCGACAACCAGCAGCGGACCGTGAGTAACGTACGGGCGATATTTAATAAGTTTAGTGGCAACCTTGGCACTTCAGGATCCTTAAGTTTTTTGTTTGACAGGAAAGGCGTATTTGTTCTTCCAAAAGGAGAAGATATGGATATGGATGATTTTGAACTGGAAACCATCGATGCAGGAGCCGAAGATATAGTTGAAGAAGAGGGCATGATTACCATTACTACCGGCATGGAAGACTTTGGTAAGATGCAAAAAAAACTTGAGGAAATGGGAATTGAGGTCGAAAATGCAGAATTACAACGCATCCCTCACGAGACTGTAACGCTTGAGTTGGAAGATGCTAAAAAAATCATGAGGGTGGTTGACACATTTGAAGATGATGATGATGTACAAAGTGTTTTTCACAATATGGAGATAACCGATGAGTTGATGGAAGATATGGAATAAAGAAAAGAGTATTTGTAATTGTTTAGTTGGTTAAGAGATTTGTTAAAACTAAAATCTTTTTCCAATTGGAAGTCATTTGTTGTCATTGATGGTCATTTGCGGTCATTTTTTTAAAATTAATGACGCGCGAAGCGCAAATGACAATTAATGACATCCGCCAGCTGGCGGATAAATGACACAATTGAACCTATTTACACAAATGATTTGTTTCATTTCTACAGCAGCTAAATAGATACGAGTATTTTAAAAATAGTATAGGGTGGAAAATTCCAATCAAGAAATTCCACCCTTTATCTTTATGAGACAAAAAATCCTATCATTTTTTCAATATTCCATCCTAAGCCCATAAACTTTTGGGGTTGTGGTTTAATATTTTCACGTTTCTAATTCATCATATTTTCTAATTATTCTTATTTAGTCTTTGGAAGAAAACGTCAAATACTGCGTTACTCTCGTTTTGAAAACAGTCATTTACAAAAGTAAACTCCTT
>CAZBDF010000087.1:0-12929 GCA_964490385.1 uncultured Lentimicrobiaceae bacterium
GGATGTTGTTTTTTAAAGGACATCCAATAATCATAGCGTCCCTAACGGGACTTAACTACGTTTGTCATCGGTAAGGGCTATAAATATCACGTCCCTACGGGACTCTGGAATGAAACAGTTAATTGGTTTTTGTTTTTGCCTTAAGGCCAGCCTCGCCGGCTAGGCGGGGAATTACAGGGTCAAGTGAAAAATTGAAATTTTTGAACCTGTGCAATTTGTCGCGCACCCCAATGAATTACAGACCGTATTATCAACATTTTTTTACCTTTGTCCTCCATTTTTCTCAGCATAAAATAGCATGGAAACTAATATCAAAGACTCGATAGCCGTTCTCAACCAACGCTTTAAAGGTTCAACATCAATTGAAGTTCTGGAATATTTCCTTAAACAATACAAAGGTCAGATTGCTTTTGCTTCCAGCATGGGTGCCGAAGATCAGGTGATTACCCAAATGATGGCATCTATCGATAAAGGGGCAAAAATCTTTACCCTTGATACTGGCCGGATGTTTCCCGAAACCTATGAAGCCATCGAACGGACCAACGCGCGCTATGGAATTAGTATTGAAGTAATGTTCCCCGAAAGGCAGCAGGTTGAAGCGATGGTGAAGGAAAAAGGGATCAACCTTTTTTACGAAAGCATCGAGAACAGGAAACAATGTTGCCACATCAGAAAAATGGCTCCTTTAAAGCGTGCATTGCAAGGCCTTGAGGTTTGGATTAGCGGATTGCGAAGATCACAATCAGTCACCCGCGAAAATCTTGAACTTGTCGAATGGGATGAGAACAATGGAATGATCAAACTCAATCCCTTGATCGACTGGACCGAAGAACAGGTTTGGACTTATATCGAAAAGAAAAATATTCCCTACAACAAATTACATGACCAGGGCTTCCCAAGTATCGGCTGCCAGCCCTGCACCCGTGCCATCCAGAAAGGTGAAGATGTGCGTGGCGGCCGTTGGTGGTGGGAAAATCCAGAACAGAAGGAGTGTGGGCTGCACCTGAAATAGATTTAATTTGAAAATTTGATGATTAGCCAATTTGATAATTAGTTCTCTTTTGTGGTAACACTTTTGAAAAAGCAACAACAATTTCTCTACCATTGGAATTTCATGGTGACCACTCAACCACTCACTGATTACCGGTCACCATTCACCATTCACCATTCACCATTCACCATTCACTGCTCACTGTTCACTGTTCACCATTCACCCATAACCCCCTAACTTTTTCTTTCATATTCATTTTCCTTTACTTTTAGAAATAATTTCGCCACCGTTTTTAAATTCATAACGGTATGCAATTAGAGTTTTTAACCAACGACTCAGTGATATTTGTATGGGTCATCCTGCCATTGCTAATTTTCCTGTCGAGAATTGCTGATCAGAGTATCGGTACACTCAGATTGATTTTTGTATCGAAGGGCTACAAATACCTGGCACCGATATTGGGGTTTTTCGAGGTCATCATTTGGTTGCTGGCCGTGAGCCAGATTTTTAAGCAATTAGATAATTTTCTCTACTATATCGCATACGGGGCAGGGTTTGCTGCCGGCAATTTTATTGGCATCCTGCTCGATGAAAAACTATCGCTGGGCACTGTGTTGGTCAGGATTATCCCCAAAAGAGATACTTCATTGTTAGTGGCCCGTTTACAGGAACTGAATTTTGGCCTGACCACTATGGCCGCCAATGGGAGCAAAGGGCCGGTGGATGTGGTGATGATCATTATTCCGCGAAAGCGCACCAAAGAACTGATTAGGGTAGTGAATGAATTTAATCCAAATGCGTTTTTTACGGTTGAAGAAGTAAAATCGGTTAGCAATGGTTTTGTAAAACAAAGTAGCTCCATTGCCTCTAACCACAGGTTTCCGTATATGTGGCGCAAGTCGAAATAATTTGATGATTTGAAAATGAGCTAATTTGATGATGGATGGTTAATCAACACATTTTTAAATTACTCATTCGGCCAATTGTCACATTTTCAAATTACCACATTTCCAAATTAACCTACTCCCACCTTATCGCCTTCACAGGGCTAATCTTTGTAATGATAAAAGAAGGTATCAGCAGGAATAAAATGCATATGGCCAGTGTGCCGATGTTGAGCAGGAGGATGGGGAAGAGATTGATCTGGATTGGAACAGAACTCACATAATAGGATGCCTGGTCGAGGTGGATAAAACCAAACTGCTGCTGTAGGATAGCGATGGCCAGGCCAAATAGATTTCCCCAAAACAAGCCTAAGCCGATGATGTAAACTGCATTGTAAAGAAATACTTTTCTTACTGAAGAACTCTTCGAGCCCAGTGCCTTCAATATGCCAATCATATTTGTTTTTTCGAGGATGAGGATGAGTAATGTTGAAACCATGTTGATGGTGGCTACCGCAATCATCAATACCAGGATGATGATTACGTTGAGGTCCTGCAAGTCAAGCCAATCGAAAATTTGTGGGTATAAATCCTGTATCGATTCAGCATTCATCTGTGGTGGGATAGTATTGTAAACAGTTTCGTAGGCCCCACCCATATTCCTGAAATCATCAACAAATACTTCGAAACCACTCACTTGGGTTTCGTCCCATTTGTTGAGCCGCTGGATGTGCCGCAAATCGCCAATTACAAACAGATTGTCAAATTCTTCCAGCCCGGTTTCATAAATTCCTTTGATGACAAATTTTCGCCCACGTGGACTGATCTCGTCAGGATTGATAAAATAGATCCTGACTTCATCATCTAAACTAAAATTCAATTGATCAGCAATCAGCTTAGAAACCAGGATATCATCTGTCCGCTTTTCAGGATCAATTTCAATCAGCTCACCCTCAAGCATGTTTTTTTTAAAAAAAGTCCAGTCAAAATCCGTCCATATGCCTTTTAGTACAACACCATGAATTTGGTCATCGGACTTGGCTAGTCCCGACTTAGTGGCAAATACCTGAATATGCCTTATTCCGTTCGAGTCAGCCAGCGAAGGGTAAAAATCCTGCTGCATATTGAGGGGGCTTGATTCGAAGGATTTGTTCAAATCGAAGCTGGTAATTTTTACATGCGATCCAAAACCAATCACCTTTTGCGAAATGGCATCTTTAAAGCCTGCGGTAATTGCCAGCGACATGATCATGACTGCAATTCCCAGTGCAATACTGATGATGGAAATACGCACGATGGGCCGGGAAAAGTTGTTCTTGTCCTTCGATAAAATGCCACGTGCTATAAAGAGTTCAAAGTTCAAATTTGTGATTTCAAAGTTATGAGTTGCTGGTTAAATGTCTGGAGTTTGACTCCCCTATACAGCCTGTCTTCCTGTTTTGCACAAAAGTAACGAAAATGCTTGCCTGATGGTTTTAATTTATGCTTAATTGGTGCTTTCTGTTTTGATAGTGCCCTTTAAATTACAACTAAAAAATTGCTAAAAGACTATTGTGTTTTGACATGAAACATGCTAAAAGACTATTGTGTTTTGACAAATCGAATGAAAATATGAGTATTTATCCATGGTATTCGATGGAGGTATATTGGCTCAATGAAGTTGATCACAAATGATGAAGCAGGAAATATCTGCTTTCATTCTTCGTATTAATCTATACTTTTGCCACCGAAATAACAACGAAAACTATTTTAATGAAAAAAGTAAAAATATTTGCATTGCTTGTATTCGGGTTTATTGGGTTCACATCCTGCGCCCAGGACAATCCAAAAATTATTGTCGCTGCCGAGCAAACTGAGCTTTATTTTCCCTTGCTGAAAGATAAGCAAGTTGCAGTGGTTGCCAACCATACCTCACTGATTGGAGATGCCCACCTGGTGGATAGTTTAGTCAGTGCTAAAATGGGTGTTGCAAAAATTTTCAGTCCCGAGCATGGTTTTCGTGGTAAGGCAGATGCCGGCCAATTGATTGACGATAAAATTGACCTTGTTACCGGACTGCCCATCATCTCACTTTATGGAAGCCACAAAAAACCTACTACCGAAGATATGCAGGATATTGAATTGGTGATTTTTGATATTCAGGATGTGGGTGCGCGTTTTTATACCTACATCTCAACCATGGCTTATGTGATGGAAGCTTGCGCTGAAAATGATATTCCTGTAGTTGTCCTCGACCGCCCCAATCCAAATGGATTTTACGTGGATGGGCCGGTTTTGGATACCGCGTTCAAATCCTTTGTTGGCATGCATGCCGTGCCGATTGTTCACGGAATGACAGTGGGCGAATACGCCCAAATGGTAAATGGCGAGTTTTGGATGAAAGATAGTATTCAATGCGATCTGACCATTATACCGGTTGCAAACTACTCGCACAATGATTTTTATGAACTGCCCGAAAAGCCGTCTCCAAATTTGCCAAATAAATACGCGGTTTATCTTTATCCCTCGCTTTGTTTGTTCGAGGGTACAGATGTGAGCATCGGACGTGGAACAGAATATCCCTTCCAGGTAATTGGCCATCCTGAATTTTTGTTGGGAAGCTATATTTTTGTTCCCCGATCAATACCCGGAATTGCTACCCATCCCAAACACGAGGGCGTTTATTGTAACGGGCAAAACCTGATTGGCTATGCACAGGAAATGCAAAATAATCCTCCACAGTTGAATCTTACCTGGTTATTGGCGTATTATAATGCACTCAAAGACAAAACTGAGTTTTTTACAGATTACTTCACCCTGCTGGCAGGGACTGATTTACTCCAACAGCAAATCGAAGAAGGATGGGATGAAGCGCAAATCCGCGAAAGTTGGCAACCTGGTTTGAGCGAGTTTAAGAAAATCAGAAAACAGTATTTATTGTATCCTGATTTTGAATGATTGAATGTTGAGCGAAGCGAAATCCCGCCTTTGCGGGGCGAGAATGATACGATAACGGGATATTGGATGTTTGGGTTTATTTCCTGTACTAAAATGCGCCGTAGGTGCATGATATTGGTAAAAATTCAAGCGTAAGAATAAACACTGGCCTGCCTTAGGTAGGCGATATTTAAGCTTTTTATCATTGCTTAACTGAACCCTTTTAGGGATGTAAGGGATAGCGGCCCTGGTATTAAAAGACCAAATCAGATTTAGAAAAGTGAAAATACAATCAAAGCTAACTTCTTTTGAAACCCTTTGCCGTTTCACACCGGAGCTTATCCTTGTTGTTTACATCATCCTCTTTTTCTCCATCAAGCAACCCTACCAGGATTACGGCCGGATCATCAGCAGCGATGGCAAAGGCTACTATGGCTACCTGACAGCAATATTTATTTACCACGATCTGGATTACAATTTTGTTGACGATTACGAGCAAAAGTATTATCCCGAGGACCGATCTCAATTCAAGGAATTCCGTTTCAAATTTAAGGGTGAAACTGTAAATAAAGGTTTTCCCGGACTGGCAATTTTGCTGCTTCCATTCTTTTTACTGGCCCATGTGCTGGCACTGATTTTTGGTTTCACTGCCGATGGTTACTCGTTGATTTATCAATATATAATGGGAATTGGGGCACTCTTTTACCTTTGGCTGGGATTAAAATTCTTGAAAAAATTGCTGGCTACATTTTCTTTTTCAAAGTTGTATATCACCATAATACTCTTGCTAATTGCATTTGGGACAAACCTGATTTATTACACCATCAACGAGGGCATGATGGCGCATGTTTACAACTTCATGCTTATCACTCTGTTTCTTTTGGCGATAAGAAAGTCTATCACTGAAAAGGGTTTTCGCTGGCTCACATTATCAGCCTTAACCCTGGGATTGATTATTTCTGTTCGCCCTACCAATGCCCTGGTTGTGCTTCTCGTTCCATTAATTACAGAAACCCCGGAGCGGTTTATGGTTTTGTTCCGGAAAATATTTTCAGCCTGGAAGACGTCGGTCCTGCTTGTGTCAGTTTTCCTGATCTTTCCTTTTACAGTTCTTTTACTTTATAAACTCCAAACTGGCTATTGGTTTGTCTATTCCTATGGTAAGGAAGGTTTCGATTTTACTGACCCATATTTTTTTCATATTTTGTTCAGCTTCAACAAAGGTTGGTTGGTTTATACCCCCTTGGCTTTCCTGGCACTTTTTGGGCTCATCCCGTTATACAGGCTACGTAAGTTCAGTTTTTATGGCACTCTTGGGTTTTTTGTAGTATTCACCTATGTTGCTTCATCGTGGTGGGTGTGGCATTATACTTCCAATTTTGGACAGCGTGTGTTTATTGATGTATATGCCGTCGTTGCAATTTTATTGGGATACTTTTTTAATTATGTGTCCAGGTTAAAACTGTTGAGATTCTTAACAATAATGATTGTATCTTTATTACTGCTTATAAACTGCCTTCAATATTACCAGCACTACAAGTTTATTTTTGCTCCGGGGACTGTGGATGCTGCACTTTACCGAGATTCATTTTTCAGGTTGGTGCCTGCACCAAAATTTAATTTCCCCGATGAATTGGTGGAAGATCGCAAAGTTTTTTACAACGATTTTGAAGGGGATTATGCCTGGTTGAATTTTGCTTCGGTTACCGATACTTTTGCTTTTGAAGGGAAACATGCGTCAAGGGCAGGTTTTGTTAATGAATACAGCATTGGCCTCTATGAGATGTTATCGAACGTATTGAAAAGTGAATTCGGCTGGGTGAAAGTTGGTTTTTGGATGTATTCCGATAAAAAATATTCTGATGCAAAACTTATTGTTGACTTTGAATCGGAAGGGAAAAGTATCTTTTACAAGCCCATTTTCATGAAAGAATACAACATCAGAAATGAATGGACTTATCTGGAATTTGCTGTGAAGGTTCCGGAACTACAGACCACCAGCGATATGCTCCGTGTTTATTTTATGCTTCAACCTGGCGAAGAATTCTTTTTGATAGATAACCTGAAAGTGGAAGTAATTTCGATGAAAGAGGAATTTGAGTTTTACTAAACCGTACAGATTAAGTTGGGTAATCTTTTTCCTCTGCGCCCTCTGCGCACTTTGCGGTAAAAAAATAAACCGCGAAATTCGCTGTGAACACAGAGGATCATGATGAAAGGATATTTAATGTGTTCCTTCATCGGTTTTGTGTTTTTCCCTCAGCGCCCTCAGCGCCCTTAGCGGTTAGAAAAAATAAACCGCAGAGTTCGCGGAGAGCGCAGAGGGGGAATGTCAATAATTGATTAGTTTTGTAATCTTCATGCAGCTATCAAAAATAAAACATACAAACATTCTCCTCTTGCTAATTATAGTAGTCGCTGCTTTCCTGCGCTTTTATCAATACGGTGCATGGTCTCTGAGCAACGACGAACTCAGTGCACTTTCCAGGTTGCAGTTTGATAATTTCACTGATTTGATCAACGACGGTGTGAAACTTACCGATTTTCATCCGGCAGGTGTGCAGGTTTTTCTGTGGTATTGGGTCAAGCTTTTCGGCAATGATGTTTGGGTGGTGCGTCTTCCCTTCGCAATCTTCGGGATTTTATCTGTTTACTTTGTCTTTCTTATCGGTAAGTGTTGGTTTAATGAGACCGTTGGCTTGCTTGCAGCGGCTACATTTACTGTGCTTCAGTATCCCATTCTTTTCAGCCAGTTGGCGCGTCCGTATAGCCCCGGACTTTTTTTTGGCCTTGCCACGGTTTGGTTTTGGACCAAAATTGTTTTTGATCAGAAAAAGCACCTGATCGATTATGCCGGGTTTTCAGTATTTGCCACCTTGGCAGCATACACCCATCATTACAGTTTTTTATTTGTGCTGCTGGTTGGCCTCACAGGCTTAGTTTTTTTGAGGGGCAAAGATTTGTGGAAGTATCTGGCTGCTGGTTTGGCTGTAGCTGTTTTGTACCTGCCGCACCTTCATGTTTTTATGTATCAGTTTGGGATTGGTGGAGTAGGGGGCGAGGAAGGCTGGTTGGGACGGCCCGGCCGACATTGGATATTGGATTATTTACATTATGCTTTCAATGATTCGTGGATCACTTTTTTGATTGTTGTTGCTTTGGGCATCATTGGGTTTATAATCAATCCGATAAAAAGGCCGACGCGTTTTCAATGGATAGCCATTTTATGGTTTGCTGCCAGTTTCCTGATTGGATATTTGTACTCAATTCTGCGAAACCCGATCCTTCAGTTTTCCATTCTTTTGTTTGCATTTCCGTTTTTGATATTAACTATATTTTCATTTTTTACCGAAACGGCAAGCAAAGTAGTACGGGTTTTAATTCCTGCGATATTGCTTTTTGGAACTCAGCAAATTATTCAGATTAATAAGTTCTACCAGCAGCAACATTTTGGTGAATTTAAAGATGTTGCACAAAAAATTGCTGATTGGAATGCTGAATTTGGAAAGGAAAACGTGATCAATGCTGTTGTTGCAAACAATCCATTTTACATTCATTTTTATCTCGATAGGATGATGCCCGGGATTGAATTTTCCCAATACAATAACCATGGAGGTGCAGATTTCCTGGAATTGAAAAAGATAGTTGACAATAGCTCTTCTCCCTATTTTATACACGCCTGGACCAAGCCATGCCCGCCTGAAATTGATGATATCATTTTAAGGAAGTATCCCTGTAAATTGCATACACATGATTATTCGGGCCTTTCGGCGATAACACTTTACAGTAAACTTGAGGCTGATTCATGTATAAGTCCTCAACAGCCGCTTGTTTCATTTACCAATGATTTCGAAAATGGATTGATTTGGGGTGGTGATCCTGCACAACTTGATACAACAATCAGTTATCAGGGGAACCTGAGTTACAGTTTTGATGAACATACTGAATATGGACCTGCCTTCGAAAGGCGAATGCGCGAAATAAATCAGGGAGAATTTAATAGCATCAAAGTGTCTCTTTTTGCTTTTGCCAAAGATACACTCTACGATACGCCTTTGGTCATCACAATAGAAGATGAAGCAGGCGAAGGATACCATTGGGCGGCTTCTAAATTTGAAAACTTTGTAGAGCCACGGCAATGGGACCAGGTTTTCTTTGATATTGCCCTGCCAGAATTGCGATCAAAAAATGACAAGATCAAAATCTATGTTTGGAATGCTGAAAAGAAACGTCTGAATATTGATGATGTTGTTATTGGTTTTTATGCTGACAATAACGATAAATAATCCCCAGATTGCTAATTTATATGGATTCTGCATTGCGCTCTTTTTTATTCCTTAATTCCAATTTTGCAAATCCTAACGAATATTAGGCTTATATTTGTGATCGTAAAGGACCAGGCTCTTAAAAAGCAACTATTGCTAACATGTTAACGATATTTTGTTGGCCTTTTTTCCCGCGAAGCAGTTTTAATTTTCCACATAGTGGTGCAATGCACAAATTTGCACATCAGCAAATTTTCAAATTGATGTAGATACTAAACCTTAAAATTCTTAGAAATGAAAACGAAAGTTTGGCTATGTAGTACTCTGCTATTGCTTATTTTATCCCACAAGTCTTTTGCCATTAAAGATCCCATAAAATTTGGTAAAGTTTCCATCGAAGATCTGGAGATGACAGAATATCCCTCCGACCCCGATGCAGCCGCTGTTGTTTTATGTTCTTATGGAAGCTTCGACAGCCAGAGCAATTATTTTACCCATATATACAGGGTGAAAATTTTGAAAAAGGAAGGGTACAATTTTGCCAATCGTAGGTTTTATGTAAACCAAAAATCAAATGTCAAGGGCAATACCTACAACCTGGTTGATGGGGAAATTGTTGTTGATAAACTTTCCAACGAGTCTGTCTTTAAAGAAAGGATAACGGAAGATTTCTTTGCGGTAAACGTATCCATGCCAAATGTACGAGAGGGCTCAGTAATCGAAATTAAATTTCATTATTTTGGAATACCAAGTGAGTGGTACTTCCAGGAGAATATTCCCGTAGCCTGGAGCGAATTGCGCATCGATAAACTTACTTATATTGATTTTAGGGAAACATTTTTTGGCAGCGAAGACCTCGACATATGGGAAGAAAGCCGATGGGTGGCAACGAATATTCCAGCCTTCGAAATGGAGCCTTTCATGACTTCACGCGAAAACTATATCACAAAGTTTGAGTTTGATTTATTGTCGATTAGAATTCCCGGATATTTTAAAAACTACAGTGCTTCGTGGGAAAGCGTTTCAGAAAGATTGATGGAAGCACACTACTTTGGCGACATTTTAGGGACTGGGTCATACCTCGGCAAAGTTGCAAAGGAAATCAAGGCTACCGATACTACCGATGAAAGAAAAATTATTGCAGCACTTGATTACATTCACCAAAACATCGAATTTAACGGGAAAGATCGATATACAAGCAGTTACCATTCGTTGAGTGGTGCACGTGATGAAGGAATTGGAAATTCAGCCGATTTAAACCTAACGTTGATCAGGCTGCTCGATAAACTCGATTTTGAAGTTTATCCGGTGGTTTTGAGTACAAAAGACAATGGTATTTTATCGCCTGTATATGCCAGTTTTCAAAGGCTTGATTACGTGCTGGCGTATGTAAAGCTGGGAGATGAATTTATCCTTCTCGATGCTACCGACAAACAATTGCCCTACTATATGCTGCCAAAGAAATGTCTCAATTGGAGGGGGCGGATGATTGATGTGGACAAGTCGAAATGGGTTGATCTGACTACACCATATATAGATGATAAGTTGGCCTATTACGAATTAAGCCTGCAAAAGGATCTGTCGCTTACAGGTAAACTCTCGTACATTAAAAAGGGTTACGCAGCCTACGATTTTAGGAAAGAACTTGAGGATTACAATGACTTTGATGAATATGTTGAGCATTTGATGGATGAATACCCCGAAATTGAAATTACTGATGCAAAACTTGAAGGGTTGGAAAATGTTTATGAACCCATAAAAGAGGTGTATGAGGTTAAGATTAATAATCATGCCCAGTCGATTGGAAATACGGTGTACCTAACCATGACCTTGCTCGAAAATATTGAGGACAATCCATTTAAGGCGAAAGAGCGTCGCTACCCTATTGATCTTATCATTCCCACTCAGCATAAAGGTGTGGTAAAAATTTCGCTCCCCGAAAATTTTGTTGTTGATGAACTGCCAGAGCAAATCCGTTTGTTGTTGCCAAATAATGATGCAGCCTATACCTATTCCATTTCTAGTATGAACAACATGATTATGCTGAACTATAATCTTAGCATAAATAAGGAATTGTTTTTAGAAACCGAGTACGACGACCTGAAGGCATTTTACAATGAAGTGGTCAATAAGCAATCGGAACCATCAATTATAAGCGTGAATTAATGATGAATAGGAAGCAGGTTTTTCCATTTTTTCTTTTTTTGCTTTGTACAATACATAGCCAGATGATGGCAGGCCCGGATGGTAAATATCCCTTTAGCGAAATCCCTGATGCACTCATTTCAAACTCTAAAGCTGTGGTAAGGAGCGAGGAAATTGTTTTTGAGTTGAGAGGGGTCAAAGATGCCACAACGACCATTAAATATGCAATAACCATTTTAAACCGCGATGGGCTTCAGCTTTCATATTTTGTAAAAGGATATGATCAATTTTCTAAAATCAGGAAAATTGATGGCAATGTCTTCGATGAAAATGGTGATAAGGTGCGTACTTTCAGGAGTGAAGATATTCATGATTATAGTGCCAATTCGGGTGGGAATTTATACATCGATGCCAGGATGAAAATTATTGACCCCGAATATGTGAAGTATCCCTTTACTGTTGAATATTCCTGTGAGATTGTTCACAAAGGTCTGCTCAACTATCCGGATTGGGAACCGTTTCGCGGGTACGGAGTTGCTGTCGAAAAATCCTCGTTTACTGCAATAGTGCCTGCCGAACTTGATTTGAGGTACTATGAGCAAAACATCAAAAATACATGCGATGTGAGCGCAGCGGAAGGCAGCAAACAATACCTTTGGCTGATTGAAAATCAACCTTCTTTTGAAGATGAGTATTATAGCCCACCTTTTGAATCAGTATCCCCAACAGTTTACCTGGCCCCAAGCCAATTTTCGATTGACGGGGTTGAAGGAAGTTGCGAATCATGGAAAAGTTTTGGCCAGTGGATTAATAAATTAAATGAAGGACAGGACGAATTATCTGACGAAACAAAACTGGTAATTGCTGAAATTACCAGTGATGCTGCAGATGACCTCGAAAAATCGGAAATCCTTTACCACCACATGCAGGATAAATGCAGGTATGTAAGCGTTCAGGTTGGTATTGGGAGTTGGCAACCCACCGATGCACAAACTGTAGATGAATTATCATATGGCGATTGCAAAGCACTCACAAATTACATGAAATCGCTGCTTGATGTTGCCGGGGTCGATTCGTACTATACCCTTGTGAAAGCTGGAAGTGATGCGGCTGATATCAAGCCTGATTTTCCTTCAAATCAATTCAACCATGCAATTTTATGCATCCCCTCCCAGCAGGATACAATATGGCTTGAGTGTACAAGTCAGCGAATGCCTTTTGGCTACATAGGGACATTTACGGATAATCGCCATGTGATTATTGTAAATGATGATGGTGGAGTGCTTGCTAAAACGAAAACTTACACCCACACTGAGAATCTGAAAACCTGTAAAGCACGCATTGAAATCGATAGTGATGGAAGTGTTCATAGTAGCGTGAGGTCAGAATACAAGGGCATTTATTTAGGGGGCAAGTTGCCACTGATGCATAAAAGCGAACATGATATGAAAAAGAAAGTGGAGGAGGGATTGGATATCCCAAGTTTTGTTTTGCACGATGTTACATACACAGCGCAGGATGGCTTAGATCCTTCAATCACTGAAAATATTGAAGTTGAATCGCCTAAATATGCAATGATCATGGGCAATAGAATGTTTATTAACGTGAACTATTTTAATAAACTACAATCGTTGCCAAGCAAAAACGATGAGCGTGGATCAGATATCTTTATTCGTCATTAACTGTTGAAGTGGACACCTTGATCTACAATATGCCAGCTGAATATAG
>CAZBDF010000088.1:0-12855 GCA_964490385.1 uncultured Lentimicrobiaceae bacterium
AGGGATAATGAATCCAAGGCATTTGTAGTTCTGTAAACATAGTCTTCGTTTCCATAGTTCCCAAGAGTTACAATTACATGCTCCGGGTTCTCCTGGTCAATTGCCACGGATGTTATAAAACGATCCTCAAACTGAGGTATCTGAAGTTCGTTGGTAGATATGATACATGCTGAACTTCCAACATCGGCCCTTAGGGAATCATAAGCCAGGGCAATGTTTGATATCCTGTACAATTTACCATCGTCAGTTCCAACAAAAACAAAATTTGCATCTTTGGAAACAGCGATAGAGCTCGGGAAGCCTGGTGTTTCAGCTATCTTCCAAAAATTATCAGGTTGATCAAACTTTATTGCATCTTTGGTCATTTGTACAGCTCCTGCATTGGCAATAAAAAGTTTGTTTTGAATAATATCCTTCACCATTAGAGAATCTCCATTGGGTAAATCTTCGGTAAGCATATGATCAAATGGGTGTTCAAAATTACCACTACGGCATAGGATCATATCTCCGGCAGCATAATCCTTATGGGCATAAAATTTGACAGAATCTCTCGAGAATTGGTCATCAAAGCTTTCCCACATAAATAATGGTGTTAGAAAGACATTGCTACCCGGAGGAACAAAGTTGAAGGATGTATTTTCCCCTTTATCTTCCGAACGTACAATTACGCCTGGTTCCTGGCTATATATAAATGCATTGGGATCAATCATCGAAATGGCGCAGTAGCCACCGGTCCCGAAAAAAATCTTATCAGCATATTCAGGGGTATTGCCTTGCCCACTGATGTATTGTGTACCATCGCCCTGTGCACCGCAAAGTAGTTCATGTGGATTGCCTGATGGGCCTACAGTGTAACACTGGGTGATGTTTAGTCCACGGCCCAACCATTGGAATTCGTTAAAGTTTGACTGGAATTTCATTAGGGTTACGCCATTGTTGCTTGCTATAATAAGTTGTGAGTTTGAGCCTGGTTGGAATACATATTTATGATGTCCTGTAGGAACATTGAACCCGCTTGAGACAGCCCCTGCACCCCAGTCAAAGTATCCGTTGCTGGTTAGGTAACGCTTACCTTCCCACATATTGATACCACCAACTAAAACTCTATATGGATCGTCGGGGAATACAGTAAGTGCGTTATTATAGCAACCGGTGCCATTAAAAATTTCTAATGTTGAGGAGCCAGGGAAGATAATGATCCATGTTTCTCCTTTGTCTTCCGAAAAATATACATTATCAAGGTAGCCAAACTGGCTGGTACAGGTGGCATAAACAACGTTTGGATCGGTAGGGGCGACCTCAACTTCGCAGCGCCCAGGAGTTAACGATAACGGGCTTGGGGAATCAATCACCGCGTTGGCATAATCTGTTGTGTCGGAAAACTGAATGGTCCTCGAATCCGTATTATCCAAAGTGTCAATTACTGTCAGTGTTGTTTCATAAGCCCTGAACTCACGGTCTTTTTGATAGGGATTATTAGGATTTGAAGAACGGTTCCTGAATTTCATATCGTCTTCCATGGAGGTAAATACCATGTCGCCAAAGGTTGCAACTATCAGACCATTGGAACCTACAGATACATCAGTACAAGGCATTTGGCCCAATTGAAGAAGGCTGACCCTTACATCCTGAATGCCTTTGGTATAACTTACAGTATCAGGATCTTCGTATGAAGGATTGTTAATGATAAAATTGTCACCAACTTTTTCGTATGAATCGCAGTGTACCACTGAGTCGATAACCATAGATACGTCGTATGAAACAGAATCATAAAAGTATTGAGTGGCTTTTTGCCAGGTATCCTGTACATCATCTGAATAAAACAGACCAGTATTCGTAGCAGCAAATACACGCTGTGTGGCAGGTGAAATAACTATATTATTAATGTAGGCCCAATCTACAGTATCAGGATCCTGGGTAACATCCGGGCTGGTTGATTCGATTTTTGTAAAATTGTTGCCATCAGTCGAAACATACATTCCATCGCCGACAAGGCCACCATAGTAAGTATCATCTTCAGTGCAGAAGTATTCACCTGTTCCGGCATAAATAGTACCGTCATCTGCCTGGGTCATACTGGTGATATACAAGTTTTTGCCTTCCTGGTTTATTTTTTTCCATGTAGCACCAAGGTTGGTAGTTTTCCAAACGCCACCACTTACTCCGGCTGCAATTACGGTTTGGCCACTGGCATCATTGTGATCAAATATCACTGCCCTTACTCTGCCCGGTGCATTGTCGGGACCCATTTCTTCCCAATTTAGTCCAAGATTTGTACCTGATTTTAATGCCTTTTGTTCGGCCTGCAGCCTGGCATTGAGTACATCTTTCGGGTCAATTTTACCTGTAATTTGGTTTGCCCTCATTTTGTGCAGGTACTCATCAGCGTTTTTCATACTGCTGTTATCCTGTAGGGTAAATTTCCCAGCTTGGTTATTGATCCACCCGGTTGTCAGGATAATCGTAGTAAACCCTAGGATTAAGACAAGTAAGCTAATTGGTAAAAGTTTACTTTTCATATCATAAATAATTTGATTAGTATAAAGTTTCTATCTTAAATTTTAGTTTGGATTTCAGCGGCACAAGTTACAGCTTTTTTAATTGTTGGTAACTGCGACGCTTCATAATAATTATATCAATTGTCTGATAATTAAACAAAAATAGACCTCGTGAAACAGCATTTCAATTCAAAATCAGTTATCGGCTTACAATAATCAGTTAACGGTGTAGGCTGAAAATCAAAAATTTCCGTTGAAAAAACCATTAAAATCCCTCATAATTTGAATGAACAAAGTTGAAAAAAATATTTCAATCCTTAACCGAAAATTTCAATTCAAATCGATTTTAAATAAGTGAAGCAAAAAAGTAAGCCTTCTGCCTGGTTAATTCACCTGTTTTTTTTGGTGCTGGATAAAACTTGTAATTTTATGAAAATACCAAATCATCCTCTTAATCAATACCTAAATTGATAAAATAATTGTGGCAAAATGAAGTTTAATTAATTGTTTTTTTTTGCAAAAGTAAAATTTGCGCACAATATTTGTAAGTACAATTTGCTAAAAAACTATATTTGCCACAAATTAGAATGAATTTAACCATCCAAAATAAATTATTTATGAAAAGAATGAAGTCATTAGGAATGATGTTATTAATGCTGCTGGCCTTTGGTAGCACAACAGTACTGCTTGCACAGGAATCTTATTACGAACTAAAAGTTAAGAGTACAGTTAAAACAAACCCTTCCAAAGATATTCAGCGTATTAATTCTTGCTGGAGCAATGTTGGCACTGCATTGATAGAGGCCGAAATACTCAGGTCGGGTAAGGAAAGCGTTGACCTTTCGGAAATGGATTTGATCCATAATGCTTACCTTTTGAAATCCCAGGCTTATCTTGATAGCAAGGGTAAAGTGAATGTAAACGAAAAGTGTATGCCTTACGATGCATTCAAAATAATGGATACTTATGGATTGGCACCGGAATCGGCCTATATGCATTCGGACGAAGATGCAATGGATAAGCATTCAGGTGAAATGGATGCCATTATCCGCGGATCATTAAGGCGTGCGATAGATATGGAAGACGGCAAATCTGAAAGATACCTGGGTTTTGTTGATGCTGCATTAACGAAGCACATTGGCGATACCAAATTGAACTTTAAATATGATGGCCAGGATTTTACCCCAAAATCGTTTGCAGCGCAGGCCGGTGTAAATTCAGGAGATTATATAATGTTAACTTCCGATTCACGTCAGGAAATGAATAAGCCATTTGTTTTAGAATTGAAGAACAATTGGGATAAGGATGAATTTTATAATGTTCATTTAAATGAATTATACAAAGCTATGAAGGAAGCCATCGAAAATGGATATGCAGTTGGCTGGTATGGTTTTGTTAATAATGAAATGGTTTATACTGATGAAGCTGTTGCCATAGTTGCAATTGGCGATATGCCCGGAACAAAAAAAGAAGATGGAAAAGAAGTAGGGCATACTTATCAGCCTTTACCTGAAAAAACCATTGGGGCGAATGACAGACAGGAAAATTTTGAAGTGCTGATTAATGGTGCATACAACTTTATGACTTTTTACGGCATTAGCATGGATAAAGAAGGAAATGAATACATTTTAGGTAAAGATGCCTGCACTGCAGGCGATGAAGAACTGAACATGTCGAAAGAGTTCACAAAGCTAAATACTGTTTATCTGCTGGTAAATAAAAATGGATTGGATAAAAATCTTAGAGATAAGCTTGGCTTGTAGTAATGAACGGCTGACCAATTACAAAAAAAACCTGCAAGGATTCTTGCAGGTTTTTTTTGTCGAAATATCTTCTTGTTAAATTTTTCGAATATCATTCACTTTTATCCAGCCTACGCTACCGTTGGCAATCGATATTTCGTACCAATCGCCCACATTGTCCAATAGCTCAACCTTGGTGCCTTCATGTATCACAAACAAATCGATACTGCTTTCAGTTGGTGAACTTTTAACAGTAACAGTTGGTGTGAAAACAATAGCCTCGTGGTCTTTTTTAAATGAGTTGAACTTTTGATTGGCCAGGGCATAGGTTGATACAGAGGAAATTAAAAAAAGTAATCCAAACCAAAAGGAAACTTTTTTGAGCCATATTATCCGCGTAAGCAGGAAAATTAAAGCCATTAACAGCAACAGGATAAAAAATACAGCACTCAGCATTCCCCACTGATCAACGGTAAGTGCATAGATGAGCGAGTTCCACCATTGTATGTAAAACAATTCGGGAACGGTTTCTATTTTGTCAACGATCCTGTTGTTTACAATATTAAGGTTAAAGTTTATGTCTTCGTCGTTGGGTTCAAGTTTTTTTGCTTTTTCGTAGTACAATATGGCGGCAGCAAATTTGTTTTGCTTGAAGAATGCATTTCCCAAATTGTAGTAAACTTCGGCCGATTCGTATCCGTTTTCAATTACTTTTTCGTAAAGTTCAGTAGCTTGCTCAAACGAACCTTCGTTGTAAACTTTATTGGCCTCGTCAACTAAAATTTGGTTGTCGTCGGCTTTTACAAACGACAGGCTGAAAAACAATATGATGGCAAGGAATATTCTCATTTCTAATAATAATATAACTATTCAAGTGATTGAAAGAATCGTGAAAATTATGGTCTTTTTCAATTAAATGTCATTTGTTGTCATTGATGGTCATTGGTAGTCATTATGAAAATAAATGACGGCAAAGCCTAATGACAATAAATGACTGCTTAGAATGTAACACAATTTGTAATAACAATAAATATTTTTATTTTAGTACAAGCTTAATCAAGATGCTTATTTTAATTCTCTTTCGATTTTAGTGATCATTTCGAGGGCCTGCTTATAAATTGAATCCATGTTCTGCAATTTATCTCCGGGTGCAAAGCGGGCATATTCGGTATTGTTCAATGTTTCGATAAACTGCTTGATGATTTGTTCGTTCACCGATTTACGTAAAAGTTTTTCATTCACATTGTCCATCGATAATTCCGACCTGGGAATATTGAATTTGTCACTGATGTAGCCCCACAACGCTTTTGAAATCTCCACATAAAATTCATTTTCCTTGTTTTCCTTCATGAAAACAGCAGCAGTTTTTAAGCGTTTTTTCGAAACTTTGGTTGCTTGTTTGTTTTTAACCAGAGCCACATCACTGCGTTGTTTTACACTTTTCCGCCAGATGATCAATATCAGGATGAAAATCAAAATAGGAATCACCAGTACTATGAAATAATTTGTTGATTTGAAAAAGAAATTGCCTATTGGCCTGAGATCGTATGGAGGCAATTTAATATGCCGGATGTCCCTGCCAATGTATTGGATGTCTTCCTGGCTCACACCGCTATAGGTTACACTGTTGGTATTTCCTTCGCCCCGTGCAACTTTAATTTTATACTCGGGTGTATTGATACTCACATATTTTCTGCTGTTGATATCAAAATACGAAAAATCCACTGGGTTGATCGTGTAATCACCGGGATTCCTTGGAATGATCAGGTATTCGAATACCCTTGTGCCAGACACACCAGACTGTGAAGCTTTGATATTGTTTTTTATTTCGGGATCGTAAACTTCAAAATCGGTAGGAAAATTTACAGCCGGCGGATCTATCAACTCGAGGTTCCCTTTTCCACTGAGGATATATTTTAATGTGATCGCTTCGTTGGCAGTAACTTCGGTGCTGCTGATTTCCGATGTGAAGGTGTACGATCCTACCGCACCACTATAATTAGCAGGTTTGTCTTTTCCTGGTAAAGGCTTGACATTGATTTTAAGGCTGTTCGAAAACAATTGTTTTTCTACATTTTGATACCTGCTGTTAAAAAACGGGTCGTTAAAGAAGCTATCGAAAAAGGGGTCGGAACTTTTACGTTTTGAATTGGAGCGCATTTGGGCTACACAATTCAATTCGCCCGGTTCGATGGTAATTTCGCCGCTTCGTTGAGGAAAAAGTGCAAACCTCTTAAATTCTGCAACAACATATTCTTGCCCTTCAATAACCTCCTTGGTTTGTTTGAGGCTTTCTCTGTTGCCCAGTAAATTTCGTGACCAAAAACCGGGGAATGAGGATATTTTGCTACCGTCTAGATTTGAAATCCCAACAGATGTATAAAGTTTGTAAGTCAAAATAATTTGTTCGCCCTGCACTGGTGTAGTATTGCTCACAAATGCCCTGATAAATATGCTGTTTTCGTCACCCTTTCCCTGGGATTGTTGTTGTGAATTTGCTGCCCCTTTAACGACCTTTATGTTAAGTGCATTGGAAGAGTATTGTTTGCCCTGGTAATTGACGGTTGCTGGAGGAATGGAAAATGAGCCTTCGTTGCCGGCGCGTAAAATGTAGGTGAAAACATATGAGATTTCACGGTTCACCTGGTTGTTGATGATCTGTACGCTTGAGCTTGTAGAAGTGTTGGGCCCGGTTAATACCTGGAAATCGGTGATTTTTGGCCCTTTAAACCCTGAGCCTTCAGCATTAATTTTATATTGCAACTGGAATTGCTCGCCAACCTTGACCGTACTTTTGGCAGAAGCCACAAACTGCACATTGTCGCTAAAGGCAGATGTAGTTAGTAGTACAAATACTGATGTTAAAAGAGTGAATAATTTTCTCATGCCTGCAATTCGGCTAATAAAACTAAAAATGCCATGTTTAATTGTTTTACCCATCGAAAAATGGCTTACCAATCTTTTTCAGATTTAACCTTTTGAGCACCTTTTAATTTTTCGAGCTTAAGTTTTTCAAGGGTTTTCTTTTCGTTTTCCTTCAGGGCCTGCAACATACGTTCAGCATCTTCTTTAGATATTTGTTTTGGTTGTTGCTGTTGTTGCTGCTGATCCTGTTGTTGATCACCCTGTTGTTGTTGGTCCTGTTTCTGATCTTGATTCTGCTCCTGGTCCTGTTGGTCTTTGTTATCCTTTTGATCCTGGTTTTGCTCTTGATCTTGTTTTTGTTCTTGTTCCTTGTCTTCTTTTTCTTCGTCCTGATTATCCTTGTTTTGCTCGTCTTGCTGTTGCTCTTGCTGTTGTTGTTGCAACATTTTTTTTGCGTATTCCAAATTGTATTTGGTGTCGAGGTCATCAGGGTTGTTCCTGAGTGCGTTTTTATATGATTCGATGGCAGCATCGAATTCTTGCATTTGCATCAGCGAATTGCCCAGGTTGTGGTATGCATTTGCCTTATCTTTTGCAGGGATATCAGACTCGGCAAGAGCGCCAAAAAGGTTGGCGGCATCTTCAAATGCTTCCTGTTGATAAATGGCATCTCCAAGGTTGTAAGTCCCTTTTGTGGATTTAGTGTTTTTTTCGAGTGCTTTGCGGTAATCAATTTCAGCAGTTTTGTAATCGCCGTCCTCAAAGGAATTGTTACCGCGTCTGATAAATTTGTTTTCGGATTGCGCTGATGTGATGGATTGAATTCCCAGAAGGAAAGACAAAACAACAATTATTTGATATGTTCTTATTCTTGTTCTTATCATTGGTTTAAGTGTTTTTACCTAAGCCTTTTTTTTGTTTGCTTTGCTGTCATTTATCTGCGCTGTCATAAATTGTCATTTGCGCTTCGCGCGTCATTGGGCTATGCGGTTATTTATCGTCATTTACTGTGCAGTCATTAATTGTCAAATACCTATACAGTCACAATGACCATCAATGACTATGAATGTCCATTAATGACTATGAATGTCCATTAATGACTTTTTTATTCGTGATTATCATATTTAAATAAATGGTATCTATTTAGCTGCTATAGAATTGAAGCAAATCATTTATGTAAATAGGTTCAATTATGTCATTTAGCTTCGCTGTCATTAATTGTCATTTGCGCTTCGCGCGTCATTTATTAAAAAAAATGACTATAAATGACTATCAATGACAACAAAACTTGTCCGTATGGATGACTTCCAATTGGAAAAAGATTTATTTTTTAACAAAACTCTTATCCAACTAAACAATTACAACAAATGCTCATTTAATAGCTAATTCACTATTATGTATTTCTTCGTTCACCAAAAAGATTAACATTCCTGAATCTCCGGCCTCTTCTTTCAAGAATTATAAACTCAAATAAAAGTAGGAGCAGGGCAGGGGCCAATAAATACTGAAACCTGTCTTCATAATCAGAAAATACCCTGGATTCAAACTCAGTTTTTTCTAATTGATTGATCTCATCAAAAATAATGCTAAGCCCGGTTTGCGCATTATTAGCCCTGACATACTTTCCGTTTCCTGCTGAAGCGATTTGCTGCAGCATGGTTTCGTTGAGCTTGGTTATAACCGTGTTGTTTTTCAAATCTTTTTTAAACCCGGTTTGATCTCCTGATTTATTGAATATCGGAATCGGCCCACCTTCGGGCAATCCCATGCCAATGGTATAAATATGGATTCCTTTTTCGGCAGCGGCGGTGGCTGCTTGTATGGCATCACCTTCATGGTCTTCGCCATCAGTAATAATGACGATGGCTTTTTCATGGTTATTTTCATCAAACGATTCTGTGGCGAGTTCGATGGCTTCGGCAATGGCTGTACCCTGCGTTGGGACAATGTCGGTATTAATGGTTGAAAGAAATAGCTTTGCCGCCGAATAGTCAGTAGTTACAGGGAGTTGTGTGTAGGCGTTGCCTGCAAAAACTACGATCCCAATCCGGTCATTCTTTAACTTATCAATCAATTTGGAAATAGATTGCCTGGCACGCAATAGGCGGCTTGGTTTAATGTCCTGGGCCAACATACTGTTTGATACATCAATGGCAATTATAAGGTCGATTCCTTTTCGTTCAACTTTTTCGAGCTTCGATCCAATTTGTGGATTGGCCAGGGCAAATATGATGAAAGTGTAAGCCAACATAAGGATGAAAAACTTGATAATGGCCCGGCTGTTTGACTTATCAGGGATGAGCCTGTTAACCAATTTCATGTCACCAAACCTGATCAGTGCTTTTTTTCGCCACGCCAGCATCAGTACGAAAATAATGATGAAAAGGGGGATCATCAATAATCCGTAAAAATATTCAGGACTGGCAAATTGAAATACTTGCATAGTTTATGGTGTTGTTCTAAATACTGTGTTTTTCAATAATATTTCCAAAGTAAAAAAGAGCAATGCGAGCAATACCAATATTGCAAACTCTTCGCTCTTTTTGTGAAATTCAGTAACGTCTATTTTCGATTTTTCCAGTTGGTCGATTTCATCGTAAATCTGTTTCAACTTCCGGTTGCTGGTAGCACGAAAATATTTTCCGTCGGTCATTTGTGCCACATCTTTCAATAATTCCTCATCAATATTTACTTCTACATTCTGGTATTGAATGCCAAAAGGGGTTTGATGCGGATACGGTGCCATACCTTCGCTTCCCACACCAATGGTATAAATCCTGATGCCATAAAGCTTTGCTATTTCAGCTGCTGAAGCAGGATCAAGTGCTCCCATATTATTAACACCATCGGTAAGCAAAATGATAACTTTGCTAATGGCTTTGCTGTCGCGAAGGCGCGTAACTGCCGTTGCAAGTCCATCGCCAAGTGCTGTTCCATCCTCTATCATCCCGCTCTTCACCTCAAGAAACATATTTTTAAGTACAGTGTGATCGGTAGTAAGCGGTACCTGCGTGAAGGTTTCACCTGCAAACACTACCAGTCCAACCCTGTCGTTGGGTCGTCCTTCAATAAAACTTTCGGCAACATCCTTGGCTGCTTCGAGGCGGTTTGGCTTCAAATCCTCGGCCAGCATACTGCTCGAAATATCCATCGCCATTACAATGTCGATGCCTTCGATAGAAATATCCTGGCTGCTGGAGCTGGATTGGGGCCTGGCAAATGCTACGATCAGCAGGCCAACAGTAATTATCCTGAAAACAAAAAGGATGTGGTATAAATACTGACGGATTGTTTTTGGGGATTTACTAAACGGGCTGGTTGACGAAATTTGAATTTCAGCCTTGCTTCGATTGTTTTTATACCAGTACCATGCAATCATTAGTGGGATGACCAGCAGCAGGTATAAAAATTCAGGATTTGCAAATTCTATGTTCCTAAGCATTGCTTGTGTTCTTCAAATTTTAAAATCGTTAATCGACAGTCGTTATAATTTTTCGTTTTTGGTTTAAAGCTAATCGTTACTCACCTATACTTTATACCCAATATCTTTTTTTCTATTAATTGACGTTTGAAAATTCTCCTTTGTCGAGTTTAGGTCTCCATCAAAACTCGTTAATCGTTAAATGTTAAAAGTTTATCGTTACCTACCTATACCCTATACCCTATACCCTATACCCCCTATACACCCTATCAACCCTATCCCCCCTATACACCTTCTTCAACCTCAATATCTCCCAATTTCATGGCGTCCTTTACAAAATCATATGCCCAATCCATTGCATCTTCATTTTCCGAAGGCTGAGGCTTAAACTTGGCAAACTTAACCAGATCGGCCAATTCAAGCATTTGGCCCAAAAGTTCAATATCTTGTCCGTTTATTTTTGTTTGTTTGATTGACTCCAGTATTTCTGGTGTGGTCAATTCAATAGCTCTCACATCAAAACTATCTTCAATATAAATCCTGATGATTTCAGTGAGGCGTGAATGATAAATTTTTACATGTCCCTGTTGCCATACTTTTTGGGCAGTTAGTTTATCCAAACTATCGAGTGCAACAGTGTGTGGCGGAAGTTTTGGCTTTGGCCTGGCTGCAAACAGGGGGATGTTTTTTTCTCTTCTTACCAGAAAATAGATTATAAATCCGGCAATCAGCAATATACCGAGTGTGAGCAATAACCACGGGAGGATTTCAGCAAAAGTGTAAGGTGCCCCAATAGGGCCCTTGATAGGTTTAAAAGTTTGGGCTGTGTCCACTTCAACAGTGAATACGTTGAGTAGATACGGTTCGGTTTCCAATTGTGTCATTGAAGTACTGCCTTCGGGGCCAACATTAAACTGCACCGGCGGGATTACATAATAACCCGAATCGAAAGCAGTGATCGTAAACTTTTGGGCTAGCGTCATCATGCCATTTTCAATAGCAAGTGTATCGATGGGAGATTTTTTTACAATCTCTACATTTGCAGTCAGTGTGTCGTTTAACTGTGGCCAGGTGAAAATATAATCTTCAGGTAGCATCATGCCAAGTGTGAATCCGGTTTGATCGCCAACCAGCATAATGTTGGTATCGAGTTTTGCTTGCACGCTTACCTGTTGCGAAAAAGCGGGCGCAGCCAGCAACACGAATAGTATCAATAATATGTTTGTTTGTATCAATTTCATTTTAAAACTTTACATCCTTGCTTCCCTGCGTTTGAACAATCCGATCAGTGGCTTCACATAGTCCTGGTCAGTCCTGATCTTTGCGGTATCAACACCACTTTTTATAAACACCCTTTTTAGATAGCTTTCCAGTTCATAAAACCAGTCGCGATAGTTTTTTTGGCTTACAGCACTTGCCGTATCCACCCAGATGCTTTCACCGGTTTCGGCATCCTTAAATTTTGCCAGCCCGATATTAACCATTTCAGTTTCCCTGGGATCATAAACCCTGATGGCGATAACATCGTGTTTGTTGTTTGCAATTTGTATGGCTTCTTCGAAGTTTTTGTCCATAAAGTCGGACAGGATAAAAGTGGTACATTTTTTCTTGATGGCATTGGTAAGAAACCTCAAAGCTTCCGAAATATTTGTTTCCTGGTGTTCAGTTTTAAAATCCACCAGTTCACGGATAATCCTTAAAATATGCGATGTGCCTTTTTTTGGTGGGATAAATTTTTCGATGGTATTGCTGAAAAAGATCACCCCAACCTTGTCGTTGTTTTGGATGGCTGAAAACGCAAGTACGGCTGCAATTTCGGTAATCATATCTTCTTTCATCGCCACCCTGGTGCCAAACTCGTTCGATCCACTAACATCAATAAGCAACATCACCGTTAGTTCACGTTCCTCTTCAAAGATTTTTACATAAGGATGATTGAAACGGGCAGTAACATTCCAGTCGATGCTCCTGATGTCATCACCAAACTGGTATTCCCTCACTTCGCTGAAAGCCATGCCCCTTCCTTTAAAGATACTATGGTATTGCCCCGAAAAGATGTGGTTTGACAATCCCCGGGTTTTGATCTCTATTTTCCTGACTTTCTTGAATATTTCAGCAGCGTCCATGCGTGTATGTTCTGAACAAAAGTTTAATTGATGTCTATCATATAAAATATGCGTAAAACAGCATCTACTAATTAGGCTTTAATTATGTAAGCGCAAATTTTAAGGGACTTCAATGGTGTTTAATACTTCATTAATGATGTCTTCGGAAGTAACATTTTCGGCTTCGGCTTCGTAGGTTAGTCCGATCCTGTGCCTCAACACGT
>CAZBDF010000089.1:0-6992 GCA_964490385.1 uncultured Lentimicrobiaceae bacterium
GGAAAGATACAGAGGAAAATAAAAAAAATAGGACGAAGAAGTAAAACACAGATTTTAATTCAATGCTATATCCCAATACTTCATCTATGTGAAATCGTTCCAGGTCGAAAGCCTGAAAGGTCTTGTCTAATCTCAACAACCAACTTTTGAATTTTGGAATTTGTTTTTATTTGAATTTTGAGTTTAGTGCTTTGAGTTTTACTCTCTAAGTATGCTTCTCGAAATCACAATCTTCTGCACCTCGCTTGTACCTTCGTAGATCTGGGTAAGTTTGGCTTCACGCATCAGCCGCTCTACGTGGTACTCCTTTACATAGCCATAACCTCCATGGATTTGTACCGCTTCGGTAGTCACCTCCATGGCAATATCGGCCGCATATTGCTTGGCCATGGCGCTTACAACTCCGTAAGGCTTACCATTGTCTTTCAACCATGCTGCCTTCAGGCAAAGGTTGCGGGCATTCTCAATTTTCACAGCCATGTCAGCAAGCTTAAATGCGATGGATTGGTGGTCGGCAAGTAGTTTACCAAAAGCTTTTCGTTCCTTGGCATACTGAATTGCACGTTCGTAAGCGCCAACTGCAATTCCCAAAGCCTGCGCTGCAATTCCAATTCTTCCACCTTCGAGGGTTTTCATGGCAAACTTGAACCCAAATCCATCTTCACCAATGCGGTTTTCTTTTGGGACTTTTACATCGGTAAACATTACCGAGTGTGTGTCTGATGAGCGCATGCCCATTTTGTCTTCGTGTGGCCCCAAAGAAATTCCGGGAGTATCTTTATCCACAATTAAAGCATTAATTCCATGATGTTTTTTCTCGGGATGTGTTTGAGCAATGACCAAATAAACCGAACCTGAATGGGCACTGGTAATCCAGTTCTTGGTTCCGTTGAGCAGGTAGTGGTCACCCATATCTTCGGCTGTTGTACGTTGATGAGTGGCATCAGAACCAGCCTCAGGTTCCGACAGGAGGAAAGCGCCAATTTTTTTTCCGGCAGCCAAGTCAGGCAGGTACTTCAACTTTTGCGCTTCGTTACCATAGTGCTCAATCCCGTAACAAACCAGCGAATTATTTACCGACATAATTACCGAAACCGAAGCATCCATCCTGGAGATTTCTTCCATGGCCAGCACATAGGAAATACTGTCCATCCCTCCGCCCCCATATTCAGGATCGACCATCATCCCCATAAAACCAAGTTCACTCAGTTCCTTAATGTGTTCTGTGGGATATTCAGCTTTTGCATCCCTTTCGATGACGTCAGCTTCGAGTCTTTTCGAAAAATCGCGCGCTGCCTGGCGAATCATTATTTGTTCTTCGGTAAATTCAAAATTCATATGGCTGGTATTTTTTGGTTAGTATTTTTGCTAATTAGTGTTCATGATAGCTTGCCCCGGAAAAGTGCATCCACAAATATATTGAAAACTTTTTAGATTTGGATTAGAATACTAAAATTATTATCTGTTTAGCGTCCATAAACCTTATTTTAATTTGGTCGGAAGCTAGAAAACCCGATACAGATTCAGTCTTCAGTCTTCAGTTCTCAGTCTTCAGTTATCAGTCATCAGTCTTCGGTCCTCGGCCCTCAGTCCAATGTCAATTAGTTAAGCATTTTATTTCCGATTGATGATTAATCCCGTAGATGCGGGACTGATTTTTTACCAAAGGCATCAATGGGAGATTTTTTGTTAGGTGATAGTCAGGAACATCTTAAATCAAAAATCGTTAATCGACAATCATAAATTCACATCTTTACCTTAACTTATTGGCATTGGTCATCAGTCATCCATCTTCCTAACATCTGTCACCGCAATAGCGTGATTTCGCTTCGCTCAACTTCGGTCTTCGGTCTTCTGTCTTCCGGCATTCATCTGTCATCTGTCCTCAGTCTTCTCCATCTGGATATCCATCTTTGCCAAAACCCTTTCTAGTTCTTCCGGTTTATGTGTTCCAAGCAATAGTTTCTTACCATCCTTGAATTTAATCTGCAACCCCATATTACCAGAGGTATTCAGGGCCTTGCCACTGCGCCCAATCCTGAACCCCCAACCGCCATACTCTTTGATGGGCCTGTATTTTCTTACATATACATCTTTTATTTCGCTCCATTTAATCCAGCGATCCTTGCGATGAACTGGTGAGAAACGATAAAAGATTCCATTTTTATCAATTCTGGTATTTAATGTCAAACTGAAAATAAATACGATGATCAGCACAGGGACAAAAAAACTTAGCCACAATACCCAATCGGGTGTAGGATTGTTGCCAAAGGGTTTACCAAGAATTATCTGTTGAACAATTCCCCACGAAGTAATTATTAGTGGAATTGAGATTAGGATGATGATCCATTTTTGATTGAAGCGCTGGGTTTCTTTGAAGAGTGTTTTTGACATGATTGAGCGAAAATGGTGAATTGCAAATTATAAATTGTGAATTTGTGATTGATAAAAATTGATTGTAAAATCACTGTTGTCCGGTAAAAATAATTGATCGGAAATAATCCAAAGTAGATTCCTCACTTCGTTCGGAATGACAGTTTATTACGTTTTATTGGTGGGGGATTGTGGCGGCTTTGCCGCCACAATCCCCCACCCTAACGAACATTCCAAGCCACTTGTCATTTCGACCACAGGGAGAAATCCAATAAGCTTACCGGACACCAATGATAAAAAAAATCTTATTTACTCATCTATTGGATACGAAAATCTTCACCAACCAAAAATACAGAATAATCTTGAATTTTATACATTTGAAAAAAAATTAAACCGCAATGAAACGAGATGAAGCCATCGAACTCCTGCACCAATACATTAAGAATGAAAATATGCGAAAGCACTGCCTTGCTGCTGAAGCCGTGGTAAAAGCCGTAGCACAAAAATTAGGCAAAGATGAAGAAAAGTGGGCACTGGCAGGACTGTTACATGACTTAGATGTGGAACTGGTAAATGCTGACCCCAAAATCCACGGCATGGAAACCGCCAGGATCCTGGAAGAAAAGGGCGTCGATCCCGAAATCGTGGAAGCCATCAAATTACACAACGAGGAAGCTACAGATATTCCAAGAACAAAGGTTTTTCATCATGCCCTCTCGGCAGGTGAAACAATAACCGGCCTTATTACAGCAACTGCCCTGGTTTACCCGGATAAAAAATTAGCCAATGTTAAATCAAAATCGGTAAAAAAAAGGATGAAAGCAAAAGCCTTTGCAGCATCGATTGACAGGGATAAAATTCGTGAATGCGAAAAGGCTGGCATCCCACTGGATGAATTTATCAACCTTAGCCTTGAGGCGATGCAGGGGATAAGTGATGAGCTGGGGCTTTAGAATAAAAAAACCTCCCAGGTTTTAAAAACCTGGGAGGTTTAATGTAAGTCAGGATTTGACTTAGAGTCAAGCCCTGACTAAAAATTAGTTTATCACTAACTTTTGCATTTGTGCTGATTGTGCGTTCAGTTTTACAAAATAAATACCCTTTGAAAGATGGGTAAGATTTAAACTTGCGAATTCGCTGTTCATGTTAAACTCTTCAACCAATTGGCCAGTGCTATTAAAAACCATTAGTGATGAAGCCTTATCATAGGCAGGGTTTTCAATGTTCAACACACCATTGGATGGGTTCGGATAAAACCTGAAATCATTTGCCAATTCATCAACCGCAGTCACATCCGGTCCAACGGTATAGGTTGAAAGGTAAATGACATCACCCGAAGTAGCACTGTTGCTATTGGTGGCATTAAAAGCGCCATAAAAAGTTACATCGCCTGTTGTCCCATCTGGTGCAATCCAGTCGAAAGTCCATTCGTTCATGTTGTTTGAACCGGCATTTCCTGCTCCAGTGTGCGATACCGATGCATCATTATTTTTAAACTGGGTACGGGCTGCATCGGTAATAACAAATTCGCCCACCTTAATTCCATCTGAATCTTCGGCAGTTACTTCAAAGCCAAATTTTGAAGAACCCGCATGTTCAACCATTGCGGTGAAAGTGTAGGCTTCTCCTGTTGAATATCCCAAATCGGGAATGTTTGATGTAATCCATTCGCTGGCACTTTGTGGTGTTCCTGAATGACATCCGGTGCAATCAGCCATACCATCGCCTGGTGAACCTGATTTAGCTCCTGGAGAACCTCCAGAGGATGCTAAAAAGATAAATACGATTGGAATCGCTAGAAGTGGTAAAAAGTTGTAAAGTCTTTTCATTGTTTTAAAGTTTTTGTTGGTTTAAAATTGAATTATTCATAACTAAAACAACAAACGCCGGAATTTGTTCAATCCGACATTCATTTTTTTTGAAACGAAATAAATCCAAAAGTTAAAAAGGTATAAGGTATTGGCTCCTAATTTTTGAAATTGTTGTTGTTTTGATAAGAAAATGTTTATGATTGATGATTAGTGATTTTTGATTTATTATGAACGGACAGCTTACAAACTCCGAACTCTGAACTCCAAGCTCCAAACTTAAGCCCCTAATACTTTGGAGTTATCCCCATATTGTAAAAAATAAACGAATAAATATCAGCATATTCTTCGATGATTTTAGAAGTTGGTTTACCGGCACCATGGCCAGCTTTTACACCAATGCGGATAAGTGTAGGATTGTTACATCCCTGGTTTTTTTGCAATTCGGCAATAAATTTAAACGAGTGTGCAGGAACAACCCTGTCGTCGTGATCTGCAGTGGTTACCATAGTGGCCGGATAACAAACGCCCGGAGAAATATTATGAAGCGGTGAATAATCGATTAAATACTTGAAAGCTTCTGCGTCGTCGCTGCGGCCATAATCGCTGGCCCAGGCCCAGCCAATGGTAAACAGATGATATCGCAACATATCCAAAACCCCAACAGCAGGCAGCGCTACCTTAAACAATTCGGGGCGCTGAACCATACAAGCTCCCACCAATAAACCACCATTTGAACCACCATTAATAGCAAGGTAGTCGGGAGTGGTATATTTATTATCGATGAGGTAATTTGCAGCAGCTATAAAATCGTCGAATACATTTTGCTTTTGATCAAGCGTTCCGGCAAGGTGCCAGTCCTCGCCATATTCGCCACCACCACGCAAATTGGGCATTGCAAACACTCCACCTTGTTCCAGCAATAATAATCGGGTTGTACTGAAGCCAGGTGTTAAACTAACATTAAATCCTCCATATCCATAAAGCAAAGTAGGATTCTCACCGTTCATTTCAAGTCCTTTTTTATGAACGATAAACATGGGCACTTTTGTTCCGTCTTTACTTTCGTAAAACACCTGCTTCGTTTCATATTTAGTGGCATCAAAATCAATTTGCGGTGCACGATAAATGCTGGATTGATTTTGGCTAATATCATATTTGTAAACCGTTGAAGGGAATGTGAAAGAAGTAAAACCATAAAAGGCAATATTTTCATCCTTTTCGCCATTAAATCCCGACATGGTACCAATTCCGGGAAGGTTCAAATCCCCAATTTTATTTCCGTCCATATCATAAATATAGGCTACACTGGCAGCATCTTTCATATATTCGGCCACCATTTTTCCTCCAACAAGCGTAATCCCTTCAAGCACTTCCTCTTGTTCCGGCAATAAAGTTTTCCAATCCTTTTCATCCGGATTTTTAGGATCTACAACAATGATTTGGTATTTTGGTGCTTGCCAATTTGTTTTTACCAACAGCTTTCCATCATGGTCGTCAACCACCGAATAATCGTTGTCGAAGCCCTCGACAATACTGACAAGTTTTGCATTAGGTTTACTCAGGTCTTTAAAATAAAGTGAATTTCCGGTTGTACTTTCGGTTTCATAAAGGACCAGAAATTTTTCGTCATCGGTAACATCAACATAGTAATTCCGTAAAGGCTCATTTTTGTTTTCATGTACCAGCACATCTTCTGATTGAGAAGTTCCCACCTTATGGAAATAAACTTTATGAAATTCATTTTTCCCCGACAGTTCACTGCCTGTTGGCGCATCGTATCGGCAATAATAAAACCCATCCCCTTCCCAGGAAATTCCAGAGAATTTTATCCATTGCAAATGATCGGTCAACTTCACTCCATTTTCAATTTCCATCACAAATATTTCATTCCAATCTGATCCGCCACGGGCAATAGCATAAGCCAGGTATTTACCATCCTTCGAAACATCATAGGATGCGAGTGCAACAGTTCCGTCTTCAGAAAGTGCATTTGGATCGAGCAACATTTTGGCTTCCCCTTCCAGTCCATCCTGCACATAAAGCACACTCTGGTTTTGCATGCCATCATTTTTGAAATAAAAATAGCGGTCGGCCTTTTTAAATGTTACGCTGTACTTGGGATAATCCCAGATTTTAGTCAGCCGCTGTTTTACCTGCTCACGGAAAGGGATTTTATCCAGGTATCCAAAAGTCACCTCATTCTGAGCTTTCACCCAGGCTTCGGTTTCTGCGGAAGTATCGTTTTCGAGCCAGCGGTAGGGATCGGCAATCTCAACACCATGGTAGTCGTCAACTACATCAATCATTTTAGTTTCGGGGTATTTTATCTTTTGTTCTTGCATACATGCTTGCATCATTACAAATCCTGAAACAATTGCCAGGAAATAAAGTTTTTTATTCATCGTAGATATTTTTTGTAGTGAATTGAAATTATTTACTTTGCAGGGCGCAAAAGTAGTGAATTAGTTTTTGCGTTTAGCGTTTGGAGTTTTGCGTTTGTCCTTTAAGGATTTGAAGACATGGAACAATCTGAGGAAAGGGTTTAAAACCCCGGCCGCAGGAGGGGATGGAAACCCTGAATTAGAAAGACATAGATTGACAATTACATTTTCGGATAAAGAAACAGACACGCAAAAATCAGCTTCAACTAATAAACTTTGAACCAATAACAACTAACAAATAAGCTATGAAACGAAAAATCAAGTCGATGTCGGCATACAGGATAGACCTTCCGCCAGAAGGAGAACATAAAAATTACAGGAATAAGCAAGGAGCAGATTATCTGAGCGCTAAATACGATGACTTTGG
>CAZBDF010000089.1:7092-12731 GCA_964490385.1 uncultured Lentimicrobiaceae bacterium
GAAGATGGCGAAATTGAAAGAGAGGAAAAAATTGAATACGATGGTGAATTCGTTGTTGGTGATGAAGTGATTGAAGATGGCGAGATTGTGAAAAAATCACAATTCAAATTGGATGAAAAGGGCAGGGTTACCGAAGCCGAATTGATGAATGAGGATGAGAATTATCGGCTGGTAAATGAACATGATGAAAACGGTAATCGTGTGAAATCATTAAAATATAATTCGGATGATCAACTTATAGCAAAACAAGAATTCAGCTATGATGAGCAAAACCAGATAACAGAAATTGTGGAAGAAGATCCACATAAAAAGAATACAACGGCTATTGAATATGACGAACAGGGAAATGCGACCACCCAAAAAGAATCAAACCGTAACGGCATCCTCAGCCACGAACTCGAACGTGATTACGATGAAGATGGAAATGTTACCGAAGTGCGGGCTTTCCTTACCGGACAGGGGCAGGCAATGGCACGAAAGTATTTATTGGTTTATGGGTATGAGTTTTATTAAAATCCAAAGCCCTCACATTGTGATGCCTTTGGCAAAAGCTCAAAATCCAAAATCCAAAATAAAAAGCAAAATTCAAATTTCTAAAAATCGATTGTTTTTTATAAAAGTGCTTCAACAAGTATATCCTCGTCCAAATCCTTCCAGTGGATACCCTCACCTCCACTAATGAGCCGCCAATTGTTTCGCTGCTTATCAGTGGCATCTCTCAAGCTTGGGAACCATTCAATCGGAACAGCAATTTCACGGCCATCATCAAGCCTGATATATAGCTTTTGATCTTGGAACCAAACCTCAGATGTGATAATGGATTTATTTATTGTTAAAGTAGTCATTCCAACTGGTTTTTAAAATTTCCAAATTTCTTAAAACTAAATCGTAAATTTCGCTAATTTCACTTGCTTTATAACGTTTTGGTTTAATCAATATTTCGGTAATAAACCTTGCATCAAAAACATATTTTACTCCTTATGGGTGTCTCTATCAAGTGTATGTAAAACATTCTTTTACTCATCCCTTTTCGAATTTTGAAGTAGAAGTCCCAACAAGATACTTTCATATTCAGTCAGTTCAAAAAATTCTTAAAAAAATTTCCTACCCCAAACAATAACCTACGAAATATTTCGTAATTAAAAGTACGAATGTTTTCGTAGAAAGAAAAATCGAAATAAATAAGGAGCTTCCACAATGAGTGAAAAAGAATTGAAACCCACCGAGTCGGAACTTGAGATACTTCAGGTACTGTGGGAAAAAGGCCCTTCACTGGTTCGCACGGTAAACGATAAACTGAGCAAATCCCGGGATATCGGTTACACTACTACTTTAAAGCTGATGCAGATCATGACTGAAAAAGGACTGCTTTCGAGAACAAAGGAAGGGCGTGGGCACATTTACCATCCGGAGGTTGAAAAGTCGGACACCCAAAAACAATTGCTCGACAAAGTATTAAATGGCATTTTTGGTGGTTCAGCTTCTACGCTTGTAATGCAGGCCCTGGGTAACCACAAAGCATCCGATGAAGAATTGAACGAAATAAAAAACTACATCAACCAATTGGAAGGAGGCAAGTCATGACATTTCTCCAACAATTTGTGTCGGAACAAACCATTTTCAGCATGGGGTGGACAATTATCCATTCCTTGTGGCAAATCCTTATCATTGCTTTAGTTTTAAAGCTTGCATTAAGTATTTTAAAAAACACTTCCACACATACGAGATATGCGCTTTCTGCCGCTGCATTGATATTAATCCTTCTGGCAGGAATTGCAACCTTCATTAGTGTTTACACGAGCTATCAACCGGGAACTGCTAGTGCTGCGACCAGAGAGCAAACTATTATAGGTGCTTTGCTCTCGCAAACTGAATTAACAGAAAAATTCACAATCCTGGCAATCCCGGCACTGATTTCCGGGCAATTCCTTTCGATAATGGCCTGGCTTGAATTAAACCTATCACTGATTGTGATGCTGTGGATGCTCGGCATCCTGATTTTCATGATCAAATTTTCGGGCAACCTCATCTATATTCAACGGCTGAAAAGAATCGGGGCCAGAAATGTTCCGAGCGAATGGCACGACATGCTCAAACGCTTATCAGATAAAATTGGTGTAAATAAACATGTCCATCTGTTTGAATCGGTTTTTGCAAAAACCCCTATGGTTATCGGCCATTTTAAACCGGCAATACTTTTACCAGTTGGCCTGCTTTTCTCGATGCCGGTGGACCAGATTGAAGCCATTTTTGCCCACGAACTGGCCCATATCCGCCGCAAGGATTATTTAATCAATACCCTGAAAACAATTCTCGAAGTCATCTTTTTCTACCATCCTGCCATTTGGTGGATTTCGGCCATATTCGATGAGGAACGTGAGCATTGCTGTGATGACATTACACTATCGGCTTCAATAGGACCACTGGCATTGTCAAAGGCACTGGTTTGTGCTGAAGAATATCGGATGTCTGCACCAGGATTGGCAATGGCATTTTACAAGAAACATCATTCACTTTTTAAAAGAATAAGACGCATGAACACAACAAAACACAAAACACAAAAATTCAGTGGCAGGCCGGTGGCCCTTGCCGTGATCTTAACAGGGCTCCTGGCCTTTGTTATCAGTTCTTCCTTCACCAGCTCCGACGGACTGGTAAATCTCGATTCGATGATGCCTGATCAAACAGTAGTGGCTGAAAACGCAGGAAATCCGAATTTCAATTCCGTTGACAACTTTGATGGTAAAAAACCAACAAAAATCACTACAGCAGATGGCAAGACTTATTCGGTATATTTCAAGGATGGACCTGATGGGAAAGAAATCAGTGAAGTATGGCTGGATGGGAAAAAAGTACCGGAAAGCAAATGGAAAAACAACGAAAACTTTTTTGTTGGCAATGAAAAACCACCTCAGGAAAAACCGAATGAAAAAGAAATGGCCCAGCTGAAATCCAATCTACAAGAATTGTACAACGAAAACCAGCAAATGCAAGAAAGGCTGACGATTTACAAAAAGGAAATTGCTGCCAACGAAGAAGGCTTTACCCAACAACAAAAGGAAAGCTTAAAAAAGACGTATTACTCCCTGGCTGAAACCGAAAAGTCGCTTGATGAGTTAAAGATCAAGATGGCCGAGAAAAAGGAAGCACTATCAGAAGAACAAATGGTAAAAGTGCAGAAAAAAATGCTGCAGGAAAAGGAATCACTACAAAGGGTCAACGTGAAGATGAGAACCATGATGGGTGAAGACATGAGCCTTACAGAAGCAGAATTAAAGGAAATTAAAGCTGAACAGGCAGAAATGAAAGAACGGATGAAAAAATGGCATCCTTTACTTACAAATGAGTTAACTGAAGATGGCATCATCAAAGAAGGAAGAACAGCTACTGTGGTAATATCGATGGACGAAATGAAAGTTAACGACATAACACAAGCGAAGGAAGTTCATATAAAATACCTGAAGCTTTTCACAAAAGTCAGGGGAGAATCTATTGGGCTAACATCGTATGCATTTGTGGTAAATAGTAAAAAAGGGAAATAGAATGCCGGGTATTTCAAATTCAAAAAATAGAAAGCAGCATTTTTTAGAAGCGGCTTGTAAGTTACTTCAAACATGAATTTCTCCGGCATTTATGCCGGAGATTATTAAATACGAATGATGGATGGACTTTAGTCCAAATACTCATACTTTGGGCTTTCCAACGGAATCCCTTTGGGAAAAGCCCAATCCCTTAACTCCTTCAATAACCCTGGCATAAATGCCAGGGTTATTCAAAAATCTCATTTTAACAAGCCTTTTAAAGAGGCAATTCATAGAAACCAATTATAGCAGTACAATTTGTCCTACACCCAAATGAACCCTTTCCTTATTAATCCGTTACTTTGCCAAACAATATCAATCAATGGCAAAACACTTCCACGATAACCCTACCAACGACAGGGAACCACCAAAGAAAAAAGTGAACCGTGAAGGCTTGAAACGCTTCTTTCGCCTGTTCCGCTTTATCAAGCCACAGAAATACACGTTTATGGCAGGGCTAACCTTTCTTGTCCTTGGTAGCCTCACCACCCTAATCTTTCCCATGTTAATGGGAGATTTATTGGATTCTGCCAACAACAAGGCAATGGAAGAAATCAACAAAATCGGGATGATCCTGGTTGCTATTTTTATTGTAAATGCTGTGTTCTCCTATTTCAGGATTTACCTTTTTGCCGTGGTCACCCAAAAAACCCTTGCCTTACTCAGGCAAACCACTTACATGCACCTCATCAAACTGCCAATGACCTTCTTTTCAAGTCATCGGGTTGGAGAGTTAAACAGTAGGATTTCTTCTGATATAGCACTTTTGCAGGAGACATTCACCACCACCATTGCCCAATTCATCAGGCAAACCATAACCATCGTTGGCGGCATTACCATACTTACAATTATTTCGCCGCACCTAACTGTTTTCATGCTGGCCACCGTTCCGCTCATTGCAGTTTTCGCCCGCTTTTTCGGCACCTATATCCGCAAATTATCAAAAGAATCGCAAAGCAAGGTTGCCGAATCAAATACTATTGTGGAAGAAACTTTACAGGCCATCACCAATGTTAAAGCCTTTGCCAACGAGGCCTACGAATCCTTACGCTATAAAAATAAAACTGATGAAATAATTGACATTTCGCTAAAAGGAGCCAAATGGCGGGCTTTGTTTGTTTCTTCAATATTTTTGGCCATGTTTGGCTCCATCGTTGGTGTAATTTGGTACGGCGTGTATCTCGTAAACCAGGGTGAAGGCATGACCACCGGCGATCTGTTTAAATTTGTTTTATATACTGTGTTCATTGCCGGATCTATTAGTGGCATGGCCGATTTTTATTCGCAAATTCAAAAAGCAATTGGAGCCACCGAAAACCTTTTGGATATCCTTGATGAAACTTCAGAAGCGTTAATTCTGGAGAATGAAAAAGATAAATGTGTTTTGGGTGAGGTTGAATTCAAGGATGTTTCATTTAGCTATCCCGGCAGGAAAGATGTGGAAGTACTCAGGGCCATTGACTTCACCGTTACGAAAGGCGAAAAGGTAGCCCTGGTTGGCCCTTCGGGAGCCGGAAAAACTACTGTCAGCGCATTGATTTTCCGCTTTTACAATCCAACATCGGGGCAAATCCTCATCGACAACAAAGCCATCGAAGATTACGACCTCAACAGTTTACGCAACAGGATGGCGATTGTGCCACAGGAAGTGTTGTTGTTTGGAGGTACGATTAAAGAAAATATCGAATATGGAAAACCAGGTGCTACAGAAACTGAGATTATTGAAGCAGCCCGGAAAGCCAATGCCATGGAATTTATCGATCGCTTCCCAGACGGCCTCGACACCATTGTCGGCGACAGGGGCATCCAACTTTCGGGTGGGCAACGGCAACGCATCGCTATTGCCCGGGCGATTTTAAAAGACCCTGACATCCTCATCCTCGATGAAGCAACCAGTTCATTGGATGCCGAATCAGAAAACCTTGTACAATCAGCCCTTGAATTATTAATGAAAGACCGAACATCCATCATCATCGCCCACCGCCTTTCAACCATCCGAAAATCTGATAAAATCATTGTCATCGACAAAGGGAAGGTGATGGAAACAGGCAAACATGA
>CAZBDF010000090.1:0-12632 GCA_964490385.1 uncultured Lentimicrobiaceae bacterium
AAATATAGAAAGTGTTTGGGAATAAGGGTGATTTTCGTGGAGATAACTATTGATGTCAGGAAAATTAGTTTTAGGGTCTGATTGTTTTAGGAATCTACATTGTGCTTTTAATGTTAACTATTTTTAAGTTTTGAAAATTGAATTAATAGGCCTCTCAGTCGCCGCGCTCCATCGAGGTGACAATGGCTCGGACGGTGGGAGGGGAGTTGGAAGGTCGGGCGCGGAGCGCCCGACCTTCCAACTCCCATAATCAACACTATCATGCCCTGTCATTCCGACTGAATAAATTGGAGTAAAGCGGAAATTTTTTAAGGAGGAATCTATTTTTTTTGTCATTGTTTTTTTTAGAAATATCCAATTACATTTTTTTTAGTGTCGCTAATTTTCCACAACGCTGGAATGCGGCAGGGATTGAAGTGTTAGTCCCGATAGGATTCGGGATGGCGGCAGATTTTTTTGTTGGCCCCGCTTCGCCGTAGCTACGCGGAGGCAGAGCAGGTGGATGCTGACGGAGGAAGCTCCCGTACTGCTTACAAAAAAACAGCCGGCACAAAACAACTATAAACGGAAAGCCAGCCTTGCCGGCTTGGCAGGCCCGTCCGTCCGCCCAAAAAATAATAAGTGAAATTATACAGGTAGCTGAATCATTTGTGAAAACTGAAATATTATCCAATTAAAGTCATTGGTTGTCATTTATGGTCATTGGTAGTCATTGGTGGTCATTGGTGGTCATTGGTGGTCATTGGTGGTCATTGGTGGTCATTGATTACTTTATTAATCGATGGTGAAGCCCAATGACAGCGAAGCAAATGACTTAAAAATCTAAAAGGTAAAAGAAAAGCCCCAGCTTTAGGAATGGATAAAAATGAAGTTAGTCGCTATTAGGCCGAACCCCTTGTATCGAGTTCTTCGATTTTCAATTCGTCCAGTTCTATATCAATTTCCTCATCGAAAATATCGAGCAAAGGCTCACTAAACTTTTTGGTAGTGATGCGTTTGTCTAAAGTGAGTAGGAGCGAAGGCAGAAGGAAGAGGTTTGAAAGTAGGGCCACCAGCAGTGTGAAGGCGATGAGGTAACCCATGGCTTCGGTGCCGCCAAAAGTTGAAAGCGTGAATATGCTGAACCCGAAAAACAAAACCACTGAAGAATACACCATGCTAAAGCCGGTTTCGCGCAGGGCATTGATTACCGAGGTTTTAATGTCCCAGTCGTTGAGTTTGAGTTGCAGCCTGTACCTCGAAAGGAAGTGTATGGCGTTGTCCACCGAAATTCCTAATGCGATGCTAAAAATGAGGATGGTGGAAGGCTTGATTGAAATGGCCAAAAATCCCATCATTGCTGCTGTTAATATTTGTGGCAGCAGGTTGGGTGTCATCGAAATCACAATCATCCGTGCCGAGGTAAACAGCAGTGCCATTAGAATTGAAATGGCAATTAACGCCAGGATTAAACTTGTAAGCAGGTTTTTGATGAGGTAGTTTGTGCCTTTTAGAAATACAACGCTGGTCCCTGTAATGGTTACATCGAATTTGTCGGGCGGGAAAATGGAATCGATCTTTGGACGAAGTTCATCCTTAATCCGTTGTATATCGCTGGTGCCAATATTTGCCATTTGCACACTGATGCGCGTGATTTGCATGCTCGTATCCACAAAGGAGTTGATAATAGTGCGTTTATCACTTTTCATATCGGGCACATAGCGCATGATGAAATTTTTCTCCTGGCTGTTGGGCAGGCTGTACATGGCTTCGTTGCCGCCATAGAAAGCTTGCTTGGCGAATTTTACTACCTCAACTACCGACATGGGTTTTGAAAGTTCAGGATAAGTAGCCAGCACATCTTGCAACTCATCCAGTTTTTTTATCGTGGATATTTTAAGTACGCCTCTAGGTTTGTTTGTATTGACGACTATTTCGAGGGGCATTACGCCGTTAAAATTCTCTTCGAGGAACAAGAGATCCTGGTAAAGCGGATCCTTATGCGGAATGTCATCAACAATATTTCCGGTAGTTTTTAGCAAGGAGATGCCATAGATGCCGATCAGGGTTGCCACAATTGCGATGGCATAGATTGCAGTCCTGTAGTGTTGTACGATGTAAACAATTTTATTGACAATACGGTTAACGATGCCTTTGTCGAGGTGGCTGGTGTGTTTTGTGTGAGGTATGGGCAAAAAGCTGAAGAAAATCGGGATGAGGAACAAGGTAAGGAGGTAGGCCATAAGGATCCCAATGGAGGCAATGATTCCAAATTCGATTAAAATTTGATTTCCGGTAACAATGAAGGCTGCAAAACCTGCCGCAGTGGTTACGTTTGTCAACATGTTGGCATTGCCAATGAGCATTACCACACGCGTGAGGGCCTTTATTTTATTGCCATGCTTAACAATTTCAGCGTGGTATTTGTTGAGCAGGAAGATACAATTTTCGACAACAATAACAATTAGCAGTGGAGGAAGGATGCCTGTGAGGATGGTGATTTTGTAGCCAAACAGCGTAACTAAACCCAGTACCCAAACCACGTTGATGATCACAATGGCCATGGTGGCGAGTACGATTTTCCAGTTTTTGAAAAAGATGAGCAAGATGACGGATGCAACCAACAGTGCAAGCATCACAAACATCAGTAGCTCGTTTTCTATTTTCTTGGCAGTAATGGTCCGGATGTAAGGGAGGCCACTATAATGGATATTGAGGTGATAGGCTTCCGCAAACCTGTCGCCGGCTTCTTTGATGTCAAATATTAAGCCAACACGCGCCTTGGTATTCAGCACTTCCTTGTCAAGCGTAATGGCCATAAGGATTACATTCGTTTTTTTGTTGAACAAAAGTCCATCGTAAAACGGAAGGGAATACACCACTTTTATCAGGCTGTCGAGCTCTTTTTGCGTTTCGGGCCTTTGCTTAAAGACGGGCAGGAAATCAAATTTTTTGGTGCTGTCGTTTTTGCTGAGGTAATACAGTTTCGAAAAGGATACAATTCCCTGCACACCATCTATGTCACTTATTTCTTCGGTAAGGTCGTACCAGGCCAAAAATTCATCCAATTGATAAATGTTGGTGTCCTGGATGCCTATAAACAATACGCTGCCGTCCTGGCCAAAGAGCTGCTTAAACTTGTCATATGCAATAAAGGTTGAGTCAGAGGAAGGGAGCATCTGGGCAAATTGATACGACATGCTAACCTTAGTAGCATGATAGCCCATAAAAACTGTGAGCAAAGCTATTATCGCCAGGTTCCAGTACCTGCGCCTAAGAATTAATCTGGCCAAATAAGTCCACATGAATAAGCCTTGAGTTTGGTATTATAATTGCAGTTCGTAGCTGCTTTTTTAAAAATGATGACGAAAGTAAAACTTAAATCGGGAATAGAAAAATTTAGTTGTCACATGCCCACATACCGGGACTTGTTGAATGCTTATTTTGTAAAAATATTTTAATATGAAAAAGACCATAACCTTTCTGTCTGTATTGTTTTTATTTGCTTGTAGCTCCCCCAATAAGATGATACAGCAAGGCCAATATGATGAGGCCATATCAAGTTTGGTGGCAAAGCTCGAAAAACATCCCGGAAATACCAAAGCCGTTCAGCAACTTGGTTTGGCTTATCAATTGGCAAATGAAGTGGATTTGAACCAAATCAAGGATTTGAAAATCAGCGGGCAACCGGATATCTGGGGCGAAGTGTATAAAACATACAAAAGCCTTGACGCCAGGCAGGAAAGTGTTAATAGTTTGCCTGACGAAGTGAAGGCTCAAATGGATTTTACTTCCAAAGATTACCAACCCCATTTGAAGGAATCTTCATTGAAAGCATGTGATTATTATTACGCCCTTGCAAGCAAAAATCTGATTTCGGATAATCAGGAGGGCCTTCCGGAAGCAATCCACAACTTAACTGAAATTGATAAATTGAACCCTGATTATAAAGACGTGCAGGAGTTGCTGGCAAAATTCCATGTAGCTGAACCGATTATTGTTTATTACAGGGTAAAAAATAAATATCCCGGCGAACTGCCATCTTCAATGTTGGGGGTTATTAATAGCATCAACCTGGGTGTGTTCAACCGGTCGGGGCTGACATTGCTGGATAAAAAGCCAAAAGACGGCGAATATCAGTATTATGCAGAATTGAAAATTCAGGATGTTTTGATTGCTCCCGAAAATACCGAGGAAATATATTATACCGAATCTGCCGATATCCAGGATGGTGTGGCCTACAAAACTGATGAAAAAGGGAATTTTCTTGTAAACAGCATGGGACAGAAAATTGAAATCCCCAAGTACAAAACCATCGCCTGTTATGTTACCGAAAGCGTTCAGCGTAAATCGATGAAGGTGGGTGGTACGGTGGAGATTGTTGATAAAGCTAGTGGAAATACAATTGCTGTTAAGAAAGTATTTGGCGAAACAAAATTCAAACACCGGTCTGCACAATTCAAAGGTGACCTGAATGCATTGTTGCCCGAAACACTTGAGTTGCTTGGCAGCCGCGAGCGTGATTATCCACCTGATTACATTATGATGAATAAAGCCAGCGAAAAGTTAGCTGCAAAAGCTGTTGAAATTATCCAGTTGGAAATTGAGAAGTAGAGGGAGGGAAAGTAGGGTAAGGTAAAAGGGGAGTAGCGTACGTAGGGTTTATGAAGTAGTTGTGCAATATTGAAAAAATAACCAGCGGTTTCCTTATGTGAAACATTTTCTTATCTTTGTACAGTGAAAATACATTTAATTAAAAAACAGACAATTGAAGACTATATTAAAAAGAATGCGAGAAGCAAGGTTTCTTTTGAAATATGGTTTTCGGTTTTGAAAAGAGCAAATTGGAATGAGCCAAATGACATTAAATCAACATTCAACAGCGGTGATATACTTGGGAAAGGTTCTGAAAGAGTAGTTTTCAATATTGGCGGAAACAATTACAGGTTAATTTGTCGCTATCATTTCGGGAGCAATAAAGTTCACCTTTTTGTGAAATGGATTGGTGCACATGCGGAATATACTAAGCTTTGCAAAGAAGGGAAACAGTATGAAATTAGTTTATATTAACGTTAAAAGAAAAGGAAAATGGAAACATTAAAATATACAATAATTAAGACAGAGGAGCAGTATAAAGAATATTGTGCCAAATTAGAAACATTAATTTATCAGGAAAATCAAATAACTCAAGATGAAATAGACTTGCTTACCCTCCTAATTGAAAAATGGGACAATGAAAATAATACACTAATGGAATTAAGCCCGATTGAATTACTAAAGTCATTAATGGCTGACCATGAACTAAAATCGAAAGACCTCGTCAAAATATTAGGACTATCAAAAGGAACTATTTCTAAGATTCTCAACTACCAAAAAGGATTATCAAAAGAAACTATTCGGAAATTATCAGACTACTTTAAGCTTTCACAAGAAGCATTTAATCGACCATACAAGCTTGTAAATGTGATTAATCGTCATTTTAGAAATGCGAGCTTAATGAATACAAAAAAGAATATAGAAAATTCATTTGCGATATAGGAACAACATTGCGGAACGATAGAGGGGGAGGCAAGGTAATCTGTGGTCAGTAGTTGGTATAATCTAATCTACAGGTAGTGGCTTATTTGACGCTGATATGTCCTTCGGACGATGTCAGGTCTTTCCTAAAAAGTAATTCAATTTTTTCTATTAACATTTTTTCACTTTTCACTTTCTCATATTTCATCATTCTCGCATTGCTGCATTTAATCCTTGTCGCATTTAATCATTTCATCATTCATCCCAACGATTTATTTTTGTCACAAAAAAACTCATAACTTCGGCCGCAAATTAATAAGCACTATGAACAAGGGCAAAGTACTCTTTATCGATACGGCTCATCCCGTACTTATGTCGGACCTTACTGATTTTGGATTTCAATGTGATTATTTTGAAGGATTTGGTAGGGAGGGTTTTCTTCGGATTATTCCTGAATATGTTGGTGTAATCATCCGTGGAAAAATTAAAATGGACAAGGAATTCCTTGATGCTGCCACCGGGCTGAAGTTTATTGGCAGGGTAGGGGCCGGCATGGAAAATATTGATGTGGCTTATGCCGAATCGCTGGGCATTGCCTGCCTGAAAGCACCAGAAGGAAACCGTGATGCAGTTGGTGAACATGCCTTAGGCATGTTACTGATGCTGATGAACAGATTAAGGATTGCCGACCGTGAGGTGAGGGATGGAATTTGGATTAGGGAAGGAAACCGTGGTACGGAGATTTGTGGCAAAACCATTGGCATCATCGGTTACGGAAATATGGGCAGTGCTTTTGCGCAACGGCTCAGTGGATTCGATGCCAGGGTGATTGCTTACGATAAATACAAATTCAACTATTCTGATGAATTTGTTGAAGAAACTGACATGGGAACAATTTTCCGCGAAAGCGATATATTGAGCCTGCATGTGCCCCTAACTGATGAAACTGAATTCTTGGTGGATAACGATTATATCGGGAAATTCGAAAAACAAATTTACATCATCAATACAGCCCGGGGCAAGGTTTTGAAGACTGCTGATTTAGTCGCTCGAATGAAAACAGAAAAAGTTATCGGTGCCTGCCTCGATGTGTTGGAATACGAAAAAATGTCTTTCGAAGATATCAACAAAGATGACCTTCCAGATGATTTCCGTTACCTCATCAAAAGCGACCGGGTGATTCTATCTCCCCACATCGCCGGTTGGACACACGAATCGAATTACAAACTGGCAAAGGTGATTGCTGGAAAGGTGAAGGATATTTTTGAGTAGAATGCTGAGCGGGAGGATTATTTGTGTGGTTTTTCAATGTAGTTTGCGCAGTTTGTTACATGATTGAATCAGGATTTTCTGCATGGCATTGAAGGATGATACCTGGGTTGATGTCAATAGTTATTGGTATTTGGTTTCAAATTCTTTATTGCCCAATGGTACAATATATCAGCTTTCATTAAAGCTTGCTCGATAATGTTTAGTTGCTCGTAAAAATCCTTTGTTACATCAATCTGGTCAACGGTTATTCTGATTGAGGCAGATTTTCCAGCTTGTACAATTTCCATTTTCTCTGACAACAAATTTTGTGTGTTTTTTTTCTACTTACGAAGGTTTATTTTGTATTGCAACTAAACACTTTATATCCCCTATAAACCTTATTTCCCTTATAAACCCTACAACCTTTTTTCTATACCTTATAACCAATGCCTTCCCCTTCCCCACCTAATACGCCCCATAAATCCGCACCTGCTTAAAATATATCTTTCGGTTTTCAACTTGCGAATCGACTTTAAATTCTATATCCACAGCAAAGGATTCGTAGCCGCAATTGCAATTGTTGGGGATGTTGTCGAAATAATGATTTTTGATGAGGGTGCAGTAATCGGCTATTTCATAAATTTCGGCGTCGCTTAAAACCGTTTGTCCTCCTAATTCAGGTGCATTCGATTGGGTAAGGTATTCGATGGTATAGTGCAGGTTTTCGAGGTTAATGGTGTAGGTTAAAATCTGGTCGTACATCATGCCCGGTTCGGGATATACGATGCTGTAATCTTTGTATTGTGCATTGATGAAGTAGGCGTGGTTACCGCTGTAGGGGTTTTTGGTAATAATTACGCCATTGGCATCTTCGTCAGGGAAGGAGCGGTGCACCAAAAGGCCCATTGCAATAGAGTTTTGGTCGATTTTGTAATACTCGCGTTCATCGAAGGCACGCAGGTTCCACAGGCTGGCCCAAACTTTTTTTATGGCATTTTCGACCGTTTTGGTGGCATGTCCTTTTTTAGCTGAGTAGGAATCATATAAACCAGCGCCGCTAAAATTTTCGAGGTCTTCGGCATTGGTTGACGAGCGGAAACGGAAGGCTGCAAAATCATCAAAGTGGTTTACCCTGTCCAAAACAAGGTTCACAAGCTCAGGGTCTATCGGAGTGTCGATTATTAATTCTTTGAGTTCTTCCAGTTTATTCTGGCGGTATTCCAGGTTTGTGATAAATTCATCATCCATCAGCATATTTTGAATTATAGTATCGATGCCATTGCTGGTGATGTGTTGATGGTAGTAATAAAATGGAATGGCAAAATAGTTTTCGGGCAACGGGATGCTGTCGAGGTTCACCAGTTCTGCAAAGTTTGCCGCTTTGCCACCAATTGTTTTTACCGAGAAATAATCAGCATCTGCTAACTCAATCAAACCTGAGGTTTCAACATCCAATTCAAGAACTGTAGGAGTTTGTGGTTCCCTTTCAAACCAAAATGCTGTTGCTTCATCGATATTTGCATGCCGGATTTCGAATGAATCGCTTTCAACTTTCAAGTAAACAAGTTTGCCAATCAGGCTGTCCAAAATCGGGTTTGTCCAGCCATCTTTCAGTGCCATGTTTGGGGTGTGCCTGTTGTGGCTCAAGATATTGATGTGACTTAATGCCGTTTGAAATTCAGTGGTGATGATGCCCGATACCACCGACAGGTCGTTGGGGATGCCGTTCAACAATATTAAATCATGTCTTCCTAAATATGTTGATGGCAAATCATTGATATCCACCTTACGTAAATAGCCATAGTTTTCTTCGAGGTTCAGGGCCTGGTAATTCTGGCCCAAAAACATCTCCTCGCTAGTTATCATCGGTATGTTGGGGCAATCTTGCCAGCGCAAATTGTTTGCATAGAAGTAAAGCTTGTCCCCCAGGAATGAAGTCTCCATTAGTTTCTGATAGGTGGCCTCCACTCCATCACAATCTACCATGTCCCACGAAGCGAATTCAAAAATATATTTATCGATATTCGTATGATAGTTGATGGTAACCAGGTTTAAATATCGTTTTGTGCTGATATTGTACTGCGTCCAGAAAAAGTTTGTACTTCCCTTGTCGTAGCCTAAAATTTCCTCGGCAAACATGAAGTGGCTGGGATATTTTTTAAGGTTTAAATAATATATTTTGTCATCAACAAAATCATAAATTGCCTTTATCGATTGTATCTCCCCATAATTAGATATTGGCGGGCTGCTATGCAACATATAAAAAGCTTCGTGGCTGATGAGCTCGGAGAAATAATCCAGGTCTTCATAATCTTTCTTGAGCAGGTTGACCCTGGTAAAGTCACTTGTTTCAGTCAATTGAATTTCCCGGTCGAAGTACTCCGGTTTTGAGAAAATCAAAGAGCTGTCGAACAAAGGTGTTGGCAAGGTGAAATCTTTTTTTCGTGCCTGGTGTATTTTCCTTCCATCCGAAAACAGGAGAAACTTTATATACTGCTGCTCCGATTGAATAGTCAATATATAATAGCCGGCGGGCGGAATTGGTAAGGATAGGTTTCCACTATTTCCTGATGAAGTTGATAGTAGGGATGTGCCGGTAAACGAAAACATTTGGATGGTCACATCTTCATCTAAATCCCAATGGAGTGTGTTGTTAAAAATGGCATAGCAGTCGCTATTTTCGCCTGGCTGATTACTAGTTGGTTGGATGGAAACGCTGAACTCACCAGATGTGTTTGTTTGTGTGGTAATCCCCAGGATGGATGATTTTAGCTTTACATCGCCTACAGGTTCTTGTGTTCCAACATCATAAACTGTCCCTTCAAATGTCTCCTGGCCGGATGTACCAATTGCCAAAAAAGATAAAAAGAATATGAGTAGATGTTTCAGCATAATGAGTGTAATGAGACATCAAAGGTAGGAATGTTTTTTTGATAGAAAAAACCGAAAACTATTAAAGCTTTATCGGAAAACGTGAATGAAAGGGATGCAAGCCCCGATAGGGGATGGCGGCCCTGACTTTTATAATCGTCGGCCAGGGTTTCCCAGTTTCGCCGGCAAGGCTGGCATCCCTTTTCTGAGGTCAGGGATTCAAACCCTTAATTGCTCGTTTATCTAAGACCCTAAAGGTGAAGAGTGAGTGGTGAATTGAAAAACGTCAATTAATCGTTTATCACCAATCTCTAATCGCCAATTGCCTTATGCCCATTACCAAATACTTATTCCCCCTATACACCCTATTCCTTCTCTCTAAACAAAACTAAACGGCTCCCAATTCAGTATTTTCCAGAAATCGAAATCTTCGGGATTGTCAACATATTTACTGGCAGCTTCGTAATCGGCTTCGGTAATGTATTGATGATTGAAACCATAAACCATTTTTGCTTTCTGTGAATCGATATTTACCAAACGTGGTTTAACCTTGCCATGCTCATCTTCAACATCTTTGAGGTAGAGAGGGGAAATGTCCCCTTTTGGGTCAGCTGTTACCATGCACCCTGTGGCGCCTTCGTCGAAGAGTTTTTTAACACCCATGCCCAGCAATGCACAATACAACAGGTCGAAAGCAACAGGTTGCACGCAGCGCAATTCATATCCAAGTTCAACCGGACGGCTTTTTACCTTCAGGCCAAGTCGTTTGAGTTCGCGCTGAACCAGAACATTAAAGATATGTGCCTTGCTCACGTTGCCCAACTCCGGGTGGCCATGCTCGTCGTAGGTAAAGTTTACACCGGTGGATTCAATCTCCGCATCCGACATGAAATGGAAAACGCCTTCACTAATTATTACAGCACCGTAAGTAAGTCCGAGCAGTTGCCTTTTCAATATGGCCGAAATTACCAGCAGCACAATTTTGCGGATGGTAACATCTGTTTTATTGAACATCTCGGGGATGATAATCATCGGGTAATGGCAGGCCGCGCCAATACCAAATGCCAGGTGGCCGGCTTCGCGCCCCATGGCCGAAACAATGAACCAGTTGCCACTGGTACGGGCATCTTCGTAAACAGTTTGCGCAATTCTTACACCTTCTTGCTTGGCCGAGTGGTAACCAAAAGTTGGTGAACCTTCAGGTAATGGAAGGTCGTTGTCGATGGTTTTTGGTACGTGGATGTTCTGGATTTTTACATCATGTTCAGCCAGGTACTTTGATATCCTGTTGGCTGTTGAAGCGGTATCATCGCCACCAATGGTCACGAGCAATTTCACATTATTATTAATAAAAAAGTCAGTTTTAAACTCTTCGTCTGTTGGCTTGTGGCGGCTCATTTGAAGCGCAGAACCCCCTTGTTTATGGATTTTATCGGCTTGTTCAAAATCTATCTCCATCATTTTTGGATTAGCCGAAAATAGGCTTTTATATCCTTCGTGCAAACCAATCACACGGTAACCACTTTGCAGGAATACTTTTGCCAGGGTTCCAAAAACTGTATTAATTCCAGGCGCAGGGCCACCGCCAGCCAAAATTGCTATTGCATCTTTCATGTTTTTCTGTTTTAAATTTGAGGCCGCGAAAATAGGAAGAATTGATTGAAATATAGTTGTGAGGTAGAAAAAAACCTAACAGGTTTAAAAAACCTGTTAGGTTTATAAGTTGAGCTAAAACCTTCAAGGTGGGATATTCAATCTGAATTTACTAATTCGTTCTTTTTTTAATTTTTACTCCTTATATCAATCTATGCTGGAAGGCTATTTTCTCAAAGATAGATTTCTCAGTCGCTACCCTCCATCGAAAAGACAGGACAATGTATTAGTTGAGGGGGGAGGGGAACATCGGGCGCAAAGCGCCCGATGTTCCCCTCCCCATACACCATGAATGAAGACCTGTCTTTTCGACCGAAGGGAGAAATCTATTTATAAAACATCTTGAATCCATTTTTTATCGATCATTTTTGCCCCCCGAAACATACTGTGCCATAGAAAGCTATAAAAACAAGAAGCCCTAATGCTTTTTTGTCTCAACCGAAAACTGATTCAATTTGTATTCGCTACTTTCTCTTCGTATATTTGGAACTTCATCAATCAAAAAATCAATTATGAAAAACGTATTACTTCTTCTCATCATCGGCAGTTTCGGTAGTTTGCAATTACATGCCCAATGGAACCAAAATTTCCAGACAAATTCAACATTAAATTCAATATATTTTTATGATGCTCAACATGGATGGGCCGCCGGAAATGGGATCATATTGAGGACTAATGATGGCGGGGAGACCTGGAACACTACAAACACCGGAAATGGTATTGAACTCAAGTCGGTGCAATTTGTAAATACAAACTATGGTTGGGCTGTAGGCACCAAGAAAATTGGTGAAATGTATTTTGGTATTGCTTATAAAACTATTGATGGCGGGGTTTCCTGGAATGAAATTGATGTCCCGGGTTCAAGCTGGTTGACATCCTGTTCGTTTGTTGATGAAAATACTGGGTGGGCAGCCGATGTTGGTGGTAAAATATTCAAAACTATAAATGGTGGTAGCAACTGGCAACTGATTGAAACAGGCTCTGATAATATTTTGGAAGATGTGTATTTTTTTGATAGTGAAAACGGCTGGGCCATAGGCAATGGAGGGCAGATTCTTCATAGCACAGACGGGGGGCTTACCTGGGATATACAAAACTTTGGAACTGACAACAAGTTTAGTTCAATATTTTTTTCCAGTCCTTATATTGGGTATGTTATGGGTGGTCAATTCGACAATATGTCAACAATTTATAAAACCATTGATGGTGGAATAACATGGAATAAGTTGAACACTGATTTGATTGGGGGAATTGTAGCAGGATACTTTGTTGATGAGCAAACTGGGTATTGTATTATGGAATATGGAGGAGTTTACAAAACAACAACAGGAGGCTTGTTTTGGGATTGGATGTATTTGAAC
>CAZBDF010000091.1:0-12568 GCA_964490385.1 uncultured Lentimicrobiaceae bacterium
AACCTCGAAGGTCTTGCATGCATAATGATTGAATGTGAGAATGTATGGATGTTGAGCAAAATGAAATCCCGCCTTTGCAGGGATTAAATGAAAAAAAATGGAAAGATGTATAAATGTAAAAGCGTCAGTAGGTTGCCACTATTAACCAAATCAATCCTATTTCCCTTATGTACCAATACCTTTTTCCCTATACCTTTCCCCCGGCACCATCCACAATCTCACTCAATTCCAGCCAGCGGTCAGATTTTTCTTCAATTTCTTTAATGAGTTTCCCAATTTGTTCGGACCACTTGATCAATTCATCCGGCGAAGCTGACCCGGAGTTGAGTTTTTCCATCACCTCACTCTTTTCATTTTCCAGCTTCTCAATCTCACCTTCGAGGACTTCGTACTCTTTAACTTGCTTATAGGTAGGTTTATTTGAAGTTTGCTTTGGCTTGGCTTTTTGCAGCTTTTCAACATCCGATTTTGGCTTCTTCCCTTTTTGCTCCAGCTTTTTCAACCTGTAGTACTCCGAATAGTTTCCATAATAATCCCTTACCTTACCATCACCTTCAAAAGCAAAAATATGATCGACCATATGATCCATAAAATAGCGGTCGTGCGAAACGATCATCAGGCAGCCATTGTAGTTTTGAAGAAATTCCTCCAACTTGTTCAGGGTCGCAATGTCAAGGTCGTTGGTAGGCTCGTCGAGGATGAGAAAATTTGGTTTCTTCAGCAGAACTGTGAGCAAGTAAAGCTTCCTTCTTTCGCCACCACTTAGCGACGAATAATAGTTGTGATGGATGTTGTTATGAAAATTGAAATAGTTGAGGAATTGCGCGGGCGTCATGCTGCCTTTTTTCGTTTCTACTTCCTCGGCAATATCCTTGATGATGTCGATGATCCGTTTGTCTTCTTTTATGGGCAATCCATCCTGCTGAAAGTAGCCAAATTCAACAGTCTTGCCTTTCACTATTTTTCCTTTGTCGGGTTTGGCTTCACCCATAATTATTTTCAGGAGTGTTGATTTTCCCGACCCGTTTTTCCCAACCACCCCAATCCTGTCTCCCTTGTTAAATATGTAGGTAAAATTATTTAAGAGTACTTGTTTGCCGTAGGCTTTATTAATATAATTCAGTTCAAGTATTTTGCCGCCCAGGCGCTGCATTTCCACCCCAAAACCACGGGTGGTTTCATTGTTTACATTTTTAACTTTATCTTCAATCTGGTAAAAAGTATCTTCACGGGCTTTGGCCTTAGTTGCTCTTGCCTGGGGTTGTCGGCGCATCCAATCCAACTCCTTTGTGTAAAGCGATTTTGCCTTATCCAACTCTGTTTTTTCAACAGCCAGGCGTTCTGCTTTCTTTTCCAGAAAATAAGAATAGTTGCCCCGGTAGCGATATATTTTCTGGTTATCGAGTTCGATGATTTCGTTGCAGACATTGTCAAGAAAATAGCGGTCGTGGGTTACTACAAATATACTAAGGTTTTGACGGCTCAGATAGCTTTCGAGCCACTCGATCATCACCACATCCAGGTGGTTGGTAGGCTCATCCAGGATAATCAGGTTTGCTTCTTCGATGAGTGCCCTGGCCAGTGCAATTTTTTTGCGCATGCCACCTGAGAGTTCGGCAATTTTCTGCTTGAGGTCCGTAATTCCAAATTTACCAAGTATCTCTTTGATCTTCGATTCAAAACCCCAGGCCTGCAATTCATCCATCCTTACAACAGCTTGCTCAAACTGATCCTTGTCGGGCGCATCTGATATTACAAGTGTTTCGTAGTCCCGGATCAACCTCACCATTTCGTTGTCGGTATCAAACAGGTAATCGATCACCTGCTGCTCCTCCATCATGTCTGGATTTTGGGGCAGATACGATATCTTTACATCATTGCCAATGGTTACCTTGCCCGAATCGCCAACATCCTCGCCAGCAATGATTTTTATCAGGCTGCTTTTTCCGGCACCGTTTTTTGCAATGAGGGCAATTTTCTGTCCCGATTCTATCCCAAAGGTGATGTTATCGAAAAGTAGCTTTTCGCCAAATGATTTTGTAAGGTTTTCGATTGAGAGATAATTCATCAGGTGTGTTGAGTATTTTAATTACACTGCAAAGTAAAACAAATATTGTCCGGGTTTGTTATATTAATGTTGTTGAAATAGCGAATGGAATAGGTGTAGGACAAATCTCCACCTATTAAAATATTAATCATCGAATTACACTGATGAATCGAATTTTCACCTACCAAAGGCAGGTGAAATTTCTGTAATTCCCAGCCTTCACTTCGTTTCGGCGGGCAGTCGTTCCATTCGATGAAAAATTAAATCATTTGTGGATTCTATTGCGATATTTGTCGTGCACCCAACGGGATCCCCTTAAAAATTTTTAAATATTTTTGGGAAAGACCAAATTTGCATACTTTCGCAACCGTTAGCATCTAAAATATCTAATTTGTTAAATATGAGCAAAAAAATTGAAACTGTTGGAACTATAACTAAAAGAGAAACCCTGGCATCGATTGAGCATGATACCGACAAGGCTTTGGTTTTGGAAACCTTGAAGCCATACCCCGGCTACCATGGAACGACAATTCCCGATCAATTGAACCCTATTTCTTTGTTTTTGGTATGCAATAAAAAGTATTCGGGCGAGCAGATTATCAGGGCAACCATGGCCATCAAAAAAAGTTTTAAACATACTTTTGATGCTGTACCCGGACAGATCACTGTATTTAATACCCTTACGCCATGCATCAGGATTAAAGACCTGAAGCAATACGGGCATATTGATGAATTGGTGAAATTATACCGTGCAAACGGCATCGACTTTTTGAAGGACAAGAAGATGTCGCCGTTTAGTGGACTGATTAAAATCAGGAAATATTTTAACCTGGATTGTGCCGTTGACTATATTTTCAAGGATTTGGATAACCCGGCGATGGCTTATTTTGACATACCAAGCCTGTTGAATTGGGATACCTTTGAAAGTATTACACTAGGAATTAAAAACAACATGAATGAGAATAATAACTGGGATGCCGGACTGGGGGTATTTTTTACCCCAACAGGTGTTATTGATAACGTGAGGATTTATGATGAAGAATTAAACCCGGAGGACTTAAAATTTATCCGCGAAAAATATCTCGAGGAAATCGGCAGGTTGCAGTAAGACCCGTGAGTAGGCTTAATTTCTTATTACAAAATACATATTGGATTCCGGCATTTTTAAATAAATTTGCCGGAATTCTTATTTATATATTAAAATTGATCTGCAATGAAAATCTGGAGTACCGGAGTGTTGGAGTGTTGGAGTGTTGGAGTACTGAAGGTTGGGGTGACCAAACATTACTCCACTACTCCATTACTCCAATGCCCATCAATTTATTAATAAACTTTCCATTGAAATAACAGTAGAACCAAAACACACGCACATAAAAAAATTGAATTACAATGTTTGAATATTTTGACAAGAAACTCTACAGCTTTTACCAGTACGTAGGTTTAAACCCAGCTTACGAAAATTTATTGGTTTCCATTACCGAAGTGCTTGTATCTATTATCCTTGGTTACATTGCCTTCAAGATTGCCCACAAAGTAATTTTGAGGGTTCTTATTACTGCTGCCAAGTCCACAAAATCGGATTGGGACGATATTTTAATCGAACGCAAGGTGTTCGACCGGCTGGCTTACCTTGCACCGGCTTTTGTGATGTATCTCCTTATTCCACTTGCCCTTGACCCTTACCCTGAATTTATTACGTTGTTTGAGTTGGGCATCGAAGTATATTCCATTATTATCGTCATGTTGGTTATCCTGGCATTCCTCAACTCCATCCAGCATATTTACGGGAAATATGAAATTTCAAAATCGAAACCAATTAAGGGTTACATCCAGGTAGCGAAGATTTTGGTTTACATTTTTGTTGTAGTAGTTTTAATTGCGATTTTCATCGGCGAAAGCCCCACCCTTTTACTGGGCGGAATGGGTGCGTTTTCGGCTGTACTACTTTTGGTGTTCAAAGATTCGATATTGGGCCTGGTTGCCGGGGTACAGCTTACGTCCAACGATATGCTCAGGGTTGGCGAATGGATCAGTATGCCAAAATATGATACCGATGGAACTGTTCTTGACATTACACTTACCACGATAAAAGTGCAGAATTGGGACAAAACCATTTCTACCATCCCGGCCTATGCCATGTTTTCCGAATCGTTTAAAAACTGGCGTGGGATGGAAGAATCGGGTGGAAGAAGAATTAAGCGATCGATCAATATCGACATGAACAGCATAAAGTTTTGCACTCCCGAAATGTTACAGAAATTTGAAAGGTTTCAATATATTTCGGGATACGTAAAAAACACAGAAAATGACGTTTTAAAGTTTAATCAGGAAAACAATGTTGATCCTACTTTTTTGGTGAATGGCCGCCGCCAAACCAATATTGGTGTATTCAGGGCTTATCTTAAGGGCTACCTCCACAATAACCCAAAAATCAGTGGCTCGATGACCTTTCTGGTCCGTCACCTTCAACCCTCTGATAAAGGTCTGCCCATCGAGATTTATGTTTTTAGCAAGGATCAGGCCTGGGCAAATTACGAAGCCATCCAGGCTGATATTTTCGATCATGTTTTGGCAGTCATTCCGGAGTTTGATTTACGTGTGTTCCAAAATCCAAGTGGGGCAGATTTTGTGAAAATCATTAATTAATAAGACCAATCCGGTATCCTAGGATTTTTACTTTTTACTTACCAGAAGCACCCTATGGTTTAAAACTATCAGATTTGATTTATAAGCTAAAAATTATAAATTTGCCAAAACTTAAATCAGATCCTAAAATCAGAAACCTGCAAGGGTGAGTGTATGAAGAAATACATACCAATTTTCCTGATATTTCTATTTGGATATTCTATGTTGCCAGCGCAAAATTTCGCTAAGCTTGAACAATCCCTCCGTGTTATCTCTTTCAATATCCGATACAACAACCCCGGTGATGGTGAAAATTCATGGCCAAACCGAAAGGAATTGGTGAGCAGTTTGCTCCGCTTCCACAAGGCAGATATCTTTTGTTTGCAGGAAGCATTGATCAAGCAAATCAACGATCTGGAACTGGCTTTTCCCGATTTTGAATATTACGGTCCCTGCCGCGACGATGGCAAAGAAAAAGGGGAAGCCTGCCCAATATTTATTAGGAAAGATTTATTTGCCCTACAAGATTCTGGCATCTTCTGGTATTCTGAAACCCCCAATCAACCCGGAAGCATCGACTGGGAGGCGAACCTGCCACGCATTGCATCCTGGGTGAAATTGAAAGATCTTACTTGGGGTCATGAATTAGTTGTCGTAAGCACCCACTTCGACCACGAAAGCCAACTATCGAGAAACAATAGCGCACGTCTGTTAAGAAACAAACTCAACAAAATAGCAGGTGATTTGCCAGTGATAATTTGTGGCGATTTTAACGACCGCCCAGAATCTGAAACTTACAGGGAGTTGACCAAGCAAAATTCTGAATTGGTTCTTTTGGATGCCCGTTCAGTTTCTGAGCAAAGCCATTACGGCCCTGAGTTCACCTACATAGGATTTGATTTTGAAGGTAATGACGGTGATATTATTGATTACATTTTCATTAATGACAAGCTTTCAGTAGCGAGCCATGGCTATCTCACCGATAATTGGAATGGTATTTTCCCCTCGGATCATTTACCGGTTTTTGTTGAACTGAAATACAAAGAACAGTAATATAGTTTATCTGCTATTATAAATGAAACCAATCATAATTTATTTAAGTCATTTATGTCATTTAGCTTCGCTGTCATTAATTGTCATTTATCCGCCAGCCGGCGGACGTCATTTATTTTTGAGAAAATGACCATCAATGACTAAAAATGACTTTCAATTGGAAAAAGATTTTAGTTTTAACAAATCTCTCAATGACCTAAACAATTTCGTATTTAGTAAAAAATCAATGACTATCAATAACTATCAAATAAAACAAAAAAGCCTGTCGCTTCAATAACAATCATTTTCTAAGATAATTTTTCAAAACCAAAACACATGAATAAAACTAACTCAATGAAAGCCGCACCCATCTTCCTTGCATTTCTGTGCATGGGTTTTGGCGATGCTGTTGGGCCCATGGTTGGCCTGGCAAAAGATTCATTTCAACTTACCAATTTTATGGCCCAACTTTTAACTTTTAGCGGCTTTATCATGTTTGGCGTTCTGTCTATCCCAATGGGGGTTTTCCAGGATAAGAAGGGCAAGAAATATGTATTGCTCCTGGGTTTGTCGATAGCTTTTATTGGCTTGATGATCCCCATCTTTAACGGAATGTATGGCCCGAAAGTAGCCTTCGACGCCTCATCGAACACAAAATTTTATATGCTACTCATTTCGGTACTTTTGTTAGGGGCTGGTGCTACCATATTGCAAGTGGCAGGAAATCCCATTATGCGTGACGTTTCGGCACCGGGCAAATATTCCAGTAACCTTTCGCTGGGGCAGGCAATCAAAGCAATTGGGTCGTCACTTGCATTCTTGCTCCCTCCCTTTGTGGCTAGTTATTTTGGTATGGATTGGAGCATTCTTTTCCCCGTTTACGCCATCCTCATCCTGATTGCATTTTTATGGACACGTTCAACTCCCATTGTTGAGAAAAAAGATCCTGATGCCCACCCGGCTTCATTTGCAAGTTCTATAAAACTACTCGGAAACAGATATGTATTACTCATGGTCCTGGGAATTTTTCTTTATGTCGGTGCCGAAGTGTCCATGAGTTCTCAAGTACCAATTCTGATGAAAGATGCCTATGGAATTTCTGATTTTGGACTGTGGGTAAGCTGGGCATTGTTCTTCCTGCCAATTTTCCTTGGTCGGCTGTTGGGATCCGGAATTTTAAGGTTATTTGATGCCGGAAAATTCTTGAAGATAACTGTCCTCCTTTCAATAGCAGGAATTTTAATGCTGCTGTTTGGAGATAAAACGACTGCATTTGTAGGAATATTTATGGTTGGACTAGGATTTGCTAATATCTTCCCACTTATCTTCTCCATCACTATCGAGCACATGCCCGAAAGGACCAACGAACTTTCGGGTTTGATGGTAACTGCTATTGTTGGTGGTGCAATTATTCCACCAATCACAGGTTATGTTGCCGATCTGACCGGAATAATGGGTGGTTTCTTCGTTCCGCTTTTATGTTTGGTTTACATAACTATTTTGGCATTTACCCTGGCTAATAAAAAAAGGACTTCATAAGTTCAGCATGAAAAAGACCAACGTTGCACGGATTCTTGATCAGCACAAAGTTGAATATCGATTGTACAACTATGATGTAGATGAAAGCGATTTGAGTGCCGGTTTTCGTGGCACTCAAATTGAAATAACACCGAGGGATTTGGTTGATATTTCAAATCCTGGAATAGGAAATATTTCAGTTTAAGCAGATAATACAAAGTTCATTTATATTTTTGCAAAAGGGCTCATTAAACGACCCCATCCCTAGCCCTTCCCCTTGAGGGGAAGGGAAATCCAACGCATAAGCAACTACACAGGTCTTGTGCGTCAGCATGCTTCCCTTAACGAAAAGTTAGAGGGGGTCTTTTTTAAAGGAAAAGCAAAATAAACTGATACTCAATTAAAATAAAAACAATTGACCATGCTCAACAGAAGAAAATTTCTGACAAAGGTTTCAGTAAGCTCCCTGGGAGCTCTGATTGGAACCACTCTTCTAAAAAATAAAACAATTGCAGCAGTACCTCCCGGAAAAGGAAAAAAATCCGCACCACTGGTAATATCCACCTGGAACCACGGGCTGGATGCCAACGAAGAAGCGATGCGTGTAATTATGGAGGGTGGCCGGGCTGTGGATGCCTGCGAAGCCGGAGTTAGGATTCCTGAAGCCGACCCCAACAATTTGAGTGTTGGCCTCGGTGGCCTCCCCGACAGGGAAGGAAAAGTTACCCTTGATGCCTGCATCATGGATGAGTTTGGAAATTGCGGATCAGTTTGTTTTCTCGAGCATATTGTCCATCCCATTTCTGTAGCCAGGTTGGTAATGGACGACACACCTCACATCATGCTTGCTGGTTCAGGTGCGCTTCAATTTGCACTTGAAAACGGATTCAAAAAAGAGGATCTGCTTACAAAAAAAGCCAAAAAAGCCTGGGAGGAATGGAAAGTTAAATCAAAATATCAGCCCATGCCCAATAGCGAAAATCACGACACTATTGGTTTGATTGCTATCGATCAAAAAGGAAATCTATCCGGAGCGTGCACAACCAGCGGAATGGCATACAAAATAAGGGGCCGTGTGGGTGACTCGCCAATCATCGGTGCAGGATTATTTATCGACAATGAAGTGGGTGGGGCAACAGCAACCGGAACGGGAGAATTGGTAATAAGAACCGTGGGTACTTTTCTTGTTGTAGAACTAATGCGCAATGGCATGTCGCCACAAGATGCCTGTGAAGATGCTGTTCGCCGGATAGCTAAATCAAACATACCTGATATCGAAACACACCAGGTTGGATATATTGCCGTTAACAAAGCCGGCGAAACCGGGGCATTTTGTCTCCAACCCGGATTTAATTACGCAGTACATAAAGACGGACAAAATGAGTTGATCGATGCAGGGAGTTATTTTGGATAAAGATTCTATTTCCAGAACACTGGCTTGAGAACGAATTGACCGAAACACAATAGAGGGCCTCACCAAACTAAAACAATCTTAACAACGACACATTTAACAAAATATAGTCTGACCGTAGGAAGCTCCCTTCCCCTTGAGGGGAAGGGTTGGGGATGGGGTCAGTAATGAAAAACATTTAACATCAAATAATGAAATACTCAAAAATCTTTCTCTTTCTGGCCACACTCAGCTTGATGGCCTGCGACAGAACACCTGACCTTGCTGAATACGTCGATCCATTAATTGGTACCGATGCCCACGGACACGTTTATCCGGGAGCCGCCACACCTTTTGGCATGGTCCAACTCAGCCCCGACACCCGCAAAGACAGTTGGGACGGATGCTCGGGTTATCATTATTCGGATAGCACGATCATGGGATTCAGCCACACACACCTGAGCGGGACCGGCGTTGGTGATTATGGCGACATCCGCTTTATGCCCACAGTTGGTGAAATTCAACTCGATCCGGGCACCGAAGCTGATCCTGAATCAGGATATCGTTCACGCTTCAGCCATGACCTGGAGGAGGCAACTGCCGGCTTCTACGAAGTTGAACTGGAAGATTATGATATCGAGGTGGAACTAACATGCACACCCCGTGCAGGTTTCCATGAATATGAATTCCCAGAAACTGATCAAGCCAATGTAATCATCGACCTCACTGAAGGCGTTACAAGCGATATCATCCTTAATTTGTGGATTGAAGTCGTTAGCGATACCGAAATTCAGGGGATGCGCCAAACGCAAGGCTGGTCGAAAAATCAATATGTGTTTTTTAATGCTGAATTCTCCAAGCCATTTAAAGAATATGGAATCTCTCTTGATGGAAATTCAGTGGATGCCGCTGGAAGAATCTCTGGAAAAGATGTAAAAGCCTGGGTAAGATTTGACACGGATGATGACGAGGATGTTCTGGTTAAAGTGGGTATTTCAGCAGTAAATGCTGAGGGCGCAAAGAATAACCGAGAAAAAGAAATTCCTCACTGGGATTTTGAGAAAATAGCTACGCAGGCACGTGAGGCCTGGAACAATGAACTGGCCAGGATTGAAATTGATGATCCTGACGACGACAGCAAAACGGTTTTCTACACAGCCCTTTATCATGCACTCTTAGCACCTAATTTATACAGTGATGTAGATGGTAAATACCGCGGTCACGACAACAACATCCATCAAACTGATGGCTTCGATATGTACACGGTTTTCTCGCTTTGGGATACTTTCCGCGCAGCCCACCCATTGTTCACCCTCATCGACCAAAAGCGCACCAATGATTTCATCAACACAATGATCAAACAATACGAACAGGGAGGTTTATTACCTGTTTGGGAATTGGCTGCCAACGAAACCAATTGCATGATAGGCTATCACTCCGTTCCGGTTATTGTGGATGCGTATATGAAAGGAATACGCGGCTACGATGTTGAAAGAGCTTTAGATGCATGTATTAAGAGTGCCATGCAGGATCAGTTTGGTTTGGACAGCTATAAAAGAAAAGGCTACATACCTTCTGATGAAGAATCAGAATCGGTATCAAAAACCCTGGAATATGCTTATGACGACTGGTGCATCGCTATGCTGGCAGACAAACTTGGGCGAGTGGATGATTATGAGCAATTTATCAAAAGGGCGCAATATTATAAAAATATTTATGATCCTGAAAGCGGATTTATGCGTGCCAAAGCCAACGAAACCTGGTTCAGCCCATTCGATCCTTCAGAAGTGAATTTCAACTACACCGAGGCCAACTCATGGCAATACAGTTTTTTTGTGCCTCAGGATGTTTCAGGTTTGATGAATTTACTTGGCGGCCCGGATAAAATGGTAAATCGTCTGGATGAACTTTTCAGCGTAAGCTCCGAAACCACCGGCAGACATCAGTCTGACATCACCGGATTAATCGGCCAATATGCACATGGCAACGAGCCGAGCCATCACATGGCCTATCTTTACAACTATGCCGGACAACCCTGGAAAACACAGGAAGTTGTCAAAAAAATAATAAATGAACTCTACACTTCGATGCCTGATGGCCTGTGTGGAAATGAAGATTGTGGGCAGATGTCGGCATGGTACGTACTGAGTGCCATGGGATTTTATCCGGTAACACCGGGATCAAACATTTACGCAATCGGAAGTCCGGTATTTGAAGAGGTGATTTTAAATTTTGAAAATGGCAATGAATTTGAAATAGAAGCAGAAAATCTTTCTATTGATAATATTTATATCCAATCGGCAACACTCAACGGAGAGGAATACACAAAATCATTTATTACCCACAGTACGCTTATGGCCGGTGGAGAGTTGGTACTTGAGATGGGCGATCAGCCAAACAAAGATTGGGGCACCCAAAGAGGTGATTTCCCGGTTTCTGAAATTACAGAACATCTCATCACCCCGGTTCCTTTTGTCAAGACAGGTGATAAAGTTTTCTTCGATGGGCAAATTGTAGAATTAGGATGTGCCGATGCAGGAGCTCAAATAAGATATGTACACGATGAAAAAACTGGTAAGGTTCCATTTCAATTATATGAAGGCCCCATTCAAGTTACCGAAACTTCCACTGTTTTTGCTTTTGCAAAAAGTAAAAACAAGGAAAACAGCCATGAAGTTGATGCACTCTTCCTGAAAATTCCCAAAGGCCGAAAAATCACAATTAAAAATACCTATGCCAACCAATACAATGCCGGTGGAGACCTTGCGCTGATAGATTACCAAAGAGGAGGAAACAATTTCAGGACAGGCAACTGGCAAGGCTACGAAGGCGTTAACCTGGAAGCTGTGATTGAACTTGAAAAAAGTACTGTCGTTTCGAAATTAAGCACTGGATTTCTGCAAGACATCAATGCATGGATTTTTATGCCCAAATGGGTGGAGTATTCGGTATCAAGCGATGGAAAATATTTTACAAAACTGGGAACGGTAAAAAATACAATTGCCGAAGATGACTGGGACGAACAGGCACAGGATTTTACACTAAAGTTTAAACCACAGCCAGTACGATACATTAAAGTAATTGCCAAAAATCGTGGCATCTGCCCTGAAGGTCATAAAGGTGCCGGCAATGCAGCCTGGATATTTGCTGATGAAGTGGTGATTGAGTAATTAGTATTTTTCTATAAAGTCCAACTTCTGCGTTATTGCTCAAAATCCAAATCCTCATCCCGTACGTACGGGACTGTGGTTTGAATTTTTCGCACGCCTTGAATTTGAACTTTCTAGGACAAAAACTCGACTTTTTGGACAGACTAATTATTTGATATTAATAAAACAATATAGAATGAAGAAATTACTATTCATATTTTTCCTGTGTTTGATTTCAATCAACTCGCTATTCTCACAAATAGTAGTTGAAGAAGAAAACTCCTCCCGCCTCCAATGGTTCTCTGAGGCCAAGCTTGGAATTTTTATCCACTGGGGGATCTATTCAGTAAATGGCATCGATGAATCCTGGTCGTTTTTTAATGAATATCTCTCGTACGAGGATTACATGAAACAGTTGGATGGATTCACCGCCGAAAATTACAAGCCAAAAGAGTGGGTAAAACTGATTGAACAGAGCGGTGCTAAATATGCCGTTCTTACTTCTAAACACCATGATGGGGTGGCTTTATGGGATTCTGAATTTGGTGATTTGAATGTGGTTGATAAAACTCCCGCAGGCAAAGACCTGATTAAACCTTTGGTGAAAGAATTAAGAAAAAAAGACATCAAAGTTGGGTTGTATTATTCCCTGTTGGATTGGTCACATCCGGATTATCCAAATTTTACAAAGAATGAAAAAAGATATGAAAATGATTCGCTGAGGTGGCAAAAGTTTGTGGATTTCAATTTAAGGCAAATTGGCGAAATTTCCCAAAACTATCAGCCCGATCTCATTTGGTTCGACGG
>CAZBDF010000092.1:0-12490 GCA_964490385.1 uncultured Lentimicrobiaceae bacterium
TTAGGGCAAAGAGCTTAGGGCAAAGAGCTTAGGGCAAAGAGCTTAGGGCAAAGAGTAGGGCAAAGAGCTTAGGGCAAAGAGCTTAGAGCAAAGAGCTTAGTGGGTAGGGCAGGAAATGAAGACGGGAGACAGAAGACGAAAGACCGAAGACTGAAGACGGGAGACAGAAGATGGAAGACCGAAGACGGAAGACCGAAGATGGAAGACCGAAGACGGAAGACCGAAGACGGAAGACCGAAGATGGAAGACCGAAGACGGAAGATCCCGAAAAGTAGAAAATTTTCAATTTTCGTAACTTTTCGAGGATGCTCGAAAAACTATGAAATCACAGATTTCTGGTTTTTCGGCACTGAAGACGGGAGACAGAAGGTGGAAGACGGAAGACAGAAGGCGGAAGGTGGAAGACGGAAGACAGAAGCCCGAAGACGGAAGATCCCGAAAAGTAGAAAATTTTCAATTTTCGTAACTTTTCGAGGATGCTCGAAAAACTATGAAATCACAGATTTCTGGTTTTTCGGCACTGATGACTGAGAACTGAGGACCGAAGGAATAACAAAATCGCAATGCTCTTGGTGGAACAATTACTTTTAAAGTAAAATGCCAGTTCGAAGTTTTGCAAGCAGTTTATTAGAGCTTTCGTTTATCATTATTGACAGAAATATCTTTGTCGGTCATCAAACTTCGAACGGTTAGCAGCGAAAACAAAGAAAGTTGTCAAGTGCAGTGAGTGTATGTAACCCGTCACTGACCCGTCCTGAATTTTCTTTACAGACAATCTGATTTCCAATCACCATTTACCGATCACCATTTACCGATCACCGATCACCATTTACCGATCACCGATCACCGATCACAGATCACCGATCACCGATCACCGATCACCATCCATCCGTCCTCCAGCAACATTTCCACAATCGAAAAATAATTATTCCCATCACTTTCCCTACTATCCTGAAAAATACTTATTTTTGGAAAACAAACCTAACAATCCTTTCGAATGGAACCACAACAAGGAAAATATTTTGGCTTTGGTACAAAAGAGCAGTTGCTGCCACAGGAAGAGATGCTCGAAGTTGGTAATGCAAAGAAAAAATTGATACTGGGATTGCCCCGTGAAACGAAATTCCAGGAACGGAGGATCGCACTAATTCCTGATGCCGTTAAGATGCTCGTTGACAATGGGCATGAAGTGATTGTTGAAAAGGATGCCGGTAAGGCTACCCATTTCAGTGACCATGCCTATGCCGAAGCTGGTGCACAAATAGTAGGGAGTGCTGCCGAGGTTTTACAGGCGGAGGTGATATTAAAGGTAGCCCCAATCTGCGAAAGTGAGATTGAGTTTTTAAGCCAGCGACAAACATTGCTATCAGCACTTCATCTCACTTCACACAGTAAAAACTATTTTCAGCGACTGACCCAGAAAAAAACCACAGCCATAGCTTTCGAATACATCAAAGATAAATCTGATGCAGCCCCGGTTGTACAATCCATCAGCGAAGTTGCCGGCACAACATCCATCCATATTGCAGCAGGGTATCTTGCGGATAATGAATATGGGACCGGCCGCATGTTGGGCGGGTTTACCGGAATAGCCCCTGCCGAAGTGGTGGTGCTGGGCGCCGGTACAGTTGGTGAGTTTGCTGCCCGAGCTGCCCTGGGTGTTGGGGCCTTGGTAAAAGTTTTCGATAATTCAATTTACAAGCTAAGGCAATTGCAGGGACGCTTACATCAAAATATTTTCACTTCCATCATCCAGCAGTCCGAACTCATAAAAGCACTTCAAACTGCAGATGTTGTTATTGGGGCCGTCCATGCCAGGGAACACCGCTGCCCCATTATAATTACCGAGGATATGGTTTCAAAAATGAAATCCGGGTCTGTAATTGTTGATGTAAGTATCGACCAGGGAGGCTGTGTTGAAACCTCTCGTATCACGACCCACAACGATCCCGTTTTTCAGGTTCACGGTGTTACACATTATTGTGTGCCGAATATTTCTTCCAGGGTACCACAAACTGCATCTGTCGCATTGAGTAATTTCTTTGCCCCCATACTCATCAAGGCAGGTGAAATGGGTGGGATTGAAAAGTTGCTGCGACAGGATTTTCACTTCAGGCAGGGGGTTTATCTGTTTAACGGAATAGTTACCAATAATTTAGTTGGCCAATACTACGACCTTCCCTTCCAGGATATTGACCTGCTGATGGCAGCGTTTCATTAAAAATATAGTTTAGAGTTCGGTGTGCCGAAGCGAAGCTTCGAGCATGCACGACCGAAGGTCGGCATTTTGCGTTTCGGGCTTGACCAAATTAATGCCCAACTAAATTACATAGTTATTGTAGATATCCACCACCTCATCTATTATTCTTCTGGCATTTTTCAATACTAAGGAAGACTGCCGGGCTACATCCAAACAATCATCAATAGTAGGTTTTCCTTTTCCATTGACAGTACTTGTATGATTGTTATTGAAGCCATCAGATGGCAGCAGGTCATAAGCCGGCGAAAGTTTCCACTGATTGTTTTGAAAAATAAAAGAGAAATTTTTGGCGTGGTCATCTTTATTACCAATTATCACATTAAAAACCATTTGCCGAAATAATTTTTCAACTTCCCTAATGTCTCTGGTCAAAGCCATTGTTGCCTGCATTAATGCAATATAATCCAACGAGGGCAAACGGTGGCTGGCATAAAGCAAACCCGCAGCAGAATGTGTATGAATACGCGTTTTATCATTGCGGTCAAAACGACGTGTTCCAAAGTATTTTCCTTCAAACAACCTTGTTTCAGGCATCTCGATACCACTTTTTTTTGCCAGAAGCGAATGTTCATACTCAATCCGTCCTACTTCATCAGGATCATTGGATGCTTTAAATTTCACCAGCCATTCGATTCCCTCAATTCGAATTAATATCTTTGGTCGGGCACCACCGGATGATCCAGCAATATTCACCAGTTCATCTAATGACGAAGTTGGTTCAACACGCAAAATCTTTTCAACCTCATTAGCATAATATTCAAGGTTATGGATTTTGTTTTCAAATTGACTACTCTTATTTGGTCGATAAATTAAAGCCCCCATTCCGCTGCTCCCAACAAGGCTAAGCCTGTCAATAATTGTGAGCTTTGAAGGATTCTGCCCCATTTCCATTAACCATCTATCCGTTAATAATTTGCCCCAACCATCCGGGAGACTATCATTGAAAACCCCGAAAAGACCTTCGAAGGGAACCATTCTGGCAATAAAAACTCCAGGCTTAATTGGTATATAAAAGGGTGAGATAGAAAATCCCGTTTGCAACCATTCAGGTGTGTATTCGAAAACACAACGGTGGTCGGGCGAAAGAGCCAGTCTCCCAACCAGTCTATCCTCCATAAATACATCAACACTATTCAAGTTATTAATCATTTCGCTTTCCTCTCTGCCTTTTTTTTGGTGATGAGGCACTTAACATTTCATCAATGCTCTGGTATTGTTTTATGCTAAATAATTCACCAAAGGTTTCTGTGGCATCCAAAACCACCGCTATCATCAACAAGTGCTTCAGGGAAACCTCGAAACTATTCTCAAATCGTTTGAGGGAACCAAGAGTTACTCCGGCCTTCGTAGCCAGGCCCATTTGAGTTAGATTTAATTCCAACCGTCGTTTGCGCATGCGCAAAGCAATTCCTTTGGCAAGGGCAGTAGGATTAAAAGCATCCAAAACAAAATCATTAACAGTTATTAAATTAGTCATTACATGGCATATGTAGTGTTAACGAGTAAAATATTAGCTACTACAAAGGTAATGAATAATTGTTAGCAATGGTTTTGTTTATTCCCATCAAGTTTTTTATCCGCGTAACCTGCGTAATCCGTGTCATTTTTTTACACGCGGATTGCACTGAAAAGCGCGGATTATTTTCTATTTAATATCTTACCCAATTTGCATAAAAAAAGCCCCGCCGTATGGCGGGGCTTTGTAAATGTATTACATCAAAGCTTACTTAATTACAACTTTCTCGATACGGAGAACTTCGTTGCTGATAAACTTGATGAAGTAGATGCCTTTAGGTGCAGAGCTCAAATCAATCTCCTGTGTTTCGAGGAGTTTTGCTTCGAATATTTCCTGTCCTTTGGCATTTACAATTACGTAGTTGATATCCTGATCAAGGTTACCAATGGAAATGTTGAAGATTCCAGTTGATGGATTAGGATATACTGAGAGTCCGTTAAGCATCTGTGTGTTGATGCCGGTTACGCTCATGGTAAGATCGGAAACAACCGATAAACCATTTGTTGCAAACAAGCCAGTATTAGGTGCTGAAAAATCATAAGTTACACCAAGGATGAACTCTTCACCTGTAGCTTGACGGTAAACTTTGTAGTTCAAAGTTTCAGCTTCAACAAAACCATCGGGGTTAAGCGTGGTATTGTCATCGGCAAATGCCTTAAGGGCAAAGCTTCCACCTTGTACTTCAGCAATACCTGCACATGTTCCATCGGCGGTAAATGCACCAACGATGTCGCCTGCAAGCAGGTTGCTGGCTGCAATTTCGTCAAAAATAACAGCATGTGAAACTCCAGAGTAGTTTACTTCCCAATCGGTAGTATTCACAAAGTTGTAAGGCTTGAAGGCACTGGCATTGTCCATTGGGGTACATTCAGGGAATGTAAAGCTGCCGGGGGCATCCATCTTCACCCAGTAAGCCGAACCGGGAACCATAACATCAAAGTCCCGGATGCCATACAGTGGATAGTAAACTCCACCAGGTGCTGCAATATCCCATGCAATAACAAAACCTGGAATTGAGTCGAGTAGTGTAACATTCACATCACAATCGCTGATTACCGGCAACAGGTTCCAGCCTGCAACAAGATCCACTGTTGCATTAGCCATCATACCTGAAACAGGTAGTGTGGCTGCTTGGTTCATCTTGGTTACATAGCCATGTGCATTACTGAAATCACCCATTGTATTGATACCAGGACCCGGAGGATTAGGAGGAAATACATTAGCAGGCCAGTAAACTTCGGTGAAGTATTGTGAAATAATTATTTGGTCGGCTACCGGGGCAACAACATCAGCAAACATAGCGTCTGTCATTGGATCCATATAGGATGACCATGCACTCCAGCCCTCTGCCAATAGGATATCTTGTGTTGGAGGTACATATACATCCAGTGCAACGTCATCGATATACCAATAGTCGATATCAAAAGTGTAACCATCAAAGATGAACGCAAACTGGAAGCTTTCTGAACCAACATCCATGTTGTCTATCAACAGGGAAAGTTCATCCGGTCCAACATTTGCAGCTGCGGTTTCTAACCATACCTCATGCCATGTAATTCCATCGGAAGTGGTGGCCACACTAATATCACTTGTGCTTGAGTACCAATCTAAAAAGTGCTTAAATGACAATGATATCATTGTATTGCCAGTAGTGTTGATTAATGGGCTAATAAGCATTGAAACACCCGTAAATGATGGTGTCCAATTGAACCTCATCTCAGGAAGTTCACCACCTGCATTGGCCGAGGCTTGTACACTCCAGTTTGTCCCTCCCAATCCCTGGATGCTCCAGCAATCGGGTATGCTGCCTGTGGCAACTGTAGTGAAGTCTTCGTAGAATGGGAATGGGAAGTTTGGACATGGTGTAACGAAACCAGCCGGTCCGGCAAATTCGCTGAATACACTTTCACCGCAAACTGCCTGTACGTAGAAGTCATAGGCTGTGTTTTCCATCAAACCCTCCAGCAAATAAGGAATAACTGTAATGTCTGCCACGAGTGTCCCTAAAGTGTCCGGATCGAAACCGGCTTCACCCCACAATACGTTCCATTCTGTTTCGCTACCACCTGCAGTCCAGTTAAGATCTGCCGATGTTGTTGTAACATTATTGGCAAAAAGACCTGTTGGCATAGGACAAGCAGGGCACTCTGTGGTAAAGTCAAAGAACATTTCACCATCAGCAGGTGCTACAGCAAAACTATACAAAGTTGATCCGTCGGGGGCAAGAAGGGTAAAACTACATTCACTATCGTAAGCTCCAGATACCCAATATAACTCTGTAAGCGTCATATCGCAAAGTGGTACTGAATAAGAGCTGAAATATCCATCATCTATGGTATAGGTACCAATGAATACACCTACCTGATAAATATCAACGGCAGCACCATTCCAACCATCACCGTAAGAATCATCAAGTTCTAAAGTGTAGGCACATTTGTCTTCTGGTAAGCAAATGATGGTATTGAATGATGCAGGACCTGCCCACAAACCAATATTGTCGGGGTCGCAATAAGACCTTACATACCAGTCGTATGAAGTTGCAGACATCAGTCCATCTAATAGGAAAGGACTTTGTGTAAGTCCAGCTACAAGCGTACCTTCTGTAAGCGGGTCAAAGCCAGGTTCACCATAAATAATGTTATCCCATTCGTCTTCCATGTAGCCACTCCAGCTTAGGTTTGCTGAAACATCAGTGATGTCGGAAGTGAGTAAATCATAAGGCAATGGACAAAATACTTCAACACTTTCTTCATTTGACCTTGCTGTTTCGACACCAACAGCTGCAACCTCACTAATAGTATAGTAATAAGTGGATCCTAAAGCAGCAGTTTCATCAAAATACCAGTTATCGGTTGTTGTGGCAAGTAATTCAAATTCACCGGTATCAACAGCTCTCCATATGTTGAAATAAGGGTCTTCTGCACCGGCAAGGTTGCTTTCCCATTCAAGGTAAACATCCGGGCCAACTTGTTCTGCAATGGTCAGGGTTGGGGGAGCTAGAATACTCGCAATAACAGGGCCAGCAGCTACTGACTCACCTTCGTCATAAATGGCAGTTACCTTATAGGCATATTCTCCGGCAGCAAGACCATTATCCATAACAGCAGTGTCGGGTGTATTAACTAGGAATAAATCGTCCTTATATACATCGTAGCTTAATAAGCCTTTGTCTGTGTTGTGGGAATAAGCAGGCTCACCGGTAACTACTGGTACTTCAAGTTTGCTTCCAATTAAAGCATTGCCTGTTGGTAAGCCATTAATGGCAACATTATCATCAGTATCAAGCGAGCCATTATCTACCCCAACGGCCCTGATAAGGTAATTAACTGGAAAACCCCAATTTTCAATTGCTGTAAAGGCAAATGCAGTATAATCTGAAACTCCATATTGAGTATTTGGTTGGAATTCCCATGGTGCATCAAGGCCATCATCAGTACCCAGGCCTGCAAAGCCATTATAACTAATGCCAATTAAAAATCCATTTGGTGCTTCAACTGGAGTAAGCAAAGTAAGTAAATTCCATTGCGCGTCAGTGTTAGGGATGTTAATACCATGATACAATACCTGGGTTCCGTCTGGAGCTCCAAGTGAATCAAGGCCAAGAATCCAAACATCGACCATGGTGTGTGGGCCACCATCAGCTGTGGTCCACCATGTGATTTCATTTATAGTAGCGTTATTCCGATGTACAGCACCAAGTATTGAATTTGTTGTGCCAGTCCCGAAACCAAGTTGGCCGGTAGCAGTTCCGTCATCATATCTGAATTCTGTAAAAGCACCGTCAAGTGCATACCATTTCAGTAAAACATCTGTAAGATTTTGAACCTCTGCACGTAGCCCAAACGGTGGAGGAAGTACCAGCTCTAACACAAAATCAACGGTATCGGTCTGGTGGGCTGGTACAGCTACAAAAGCTTCCTTGGTTTGTGGATAATAACCGTCTTTTTTGGCAGTAATTAGGTAAGTCCCTTCAAGAATACCTTCTAATGCATAGGTTCCATCAGGGCCTGTTTCGGTAGTATAGCGTACTTCTTCTGCTGTAATGGTTACCCCTTCGAGCGGTCCTTTTGAAAACGGATTGCTTACTGTTCCAATAATATTTCCAAAACCAATGGTTTGAAAAAACCATGCAGCATTGCTTGTTTCGCCAGCAGAATTTCTACATGTTATTATCCAGGAATACCTTTGTTTGTATTTAAGTGTATCGCCAATGCTTGCAAGGTCGAAGCTATTGCCTACAAAGTATTCGGATTCATGGACTAGTGTGGCAAAATCGCCTACTCCCTCTAACAGTTTGATCTTTGTTTCTGCAGTTCCACTACCATTGGTCCAGCTAAACACAGGTTGAAGTGGAATCAAGGTAGATGCGTTTGCAGGATCAGGATTGCTTGGTACTCCCGGAGGATCAACAGATTCAACCGTTAGCGTGACAGGGACAGTGTTTGTGCCGTCAAGAGGATCTGGTGCATTGTGGTTGAAATGAATATCCGCAGTATATAGGCCATCCAATAACTGGGTAGCATCAAATGTAACATCCAGAACTTGATCCATTCCGGGATCCACTGTGCCACTATTGGGTTCCATTGACAACCAAGATCCAGAAGGTTCACCTTCAGAAAAACACAAACTTAAACCATAATCACCAACAGAAAAAGCGGTTCCGTCCCATTGCAAATATGGAGATGCAGAGAGCTCAGATGTTGAGGCCCACATAAACCAACAATTCGGTTCGGCTGTTTGTCCAACAATAGAAACCCATCCATTAGGTATAAAAACAGACTGATCAAATGAAAACTGATACATGTAAATATCACCATAAGTTCCTAATGCAATACCTGTACTGACCCTCGTAATGGTTGGTGTGAAAGAGGCAACTTCGTTTCCGGGAATCCCAGCATTATCCTCATAAAGTTTAATGGTGAAGGTCATAGGGTCTTCCGTGCCGCAAGCAGACCAGCCGCCAGAATAAACAAGATTTCCACCCCAAAAGGTTATTCCACCAATGGGGGCCGAAAGATCAGTGAAATATTGATAACATGCATAACCTGGGGCGAGTTCAGATGATGCTACCCCCCAGTTAACTGTTTCTACTGGTTGGCTAAAAATTGAACCATCAGGACAGGTAGTATACTCATCAGTACCAAGGTTCATTTTAGAGAAACCGGACAATGATGATTCTACTGTCGTGCTTTTTGGGAAATTTCTAGTAAACGTTTTTCCTAATTGCTGTTCAGCAGAATAATTTGCTTTTGATGGTTCGAATATTTCAAAGGATGCACTCCACGTCAGTGGGGTACTGCCCGTATTCGAAATGGTAAGTGTTTGCATGGAAGTTTCACCGGGTATTAGGAATTCCTCCAGGAATGTTGGATCTACACCAAACACAGGGGCTCCTAATTCAAAATCTTGCATTGCTGTTTCGTCGGCAATAATCTCAACTTCGGCGGTAACAGGCAAAAATCCACCTGCTTCACAAGTGAAGGTATAGGTTCCAGGTAAAATATTTGGGATATTGTAGTATCCATCTGCATCGGTGTAGCCTTCGTAAACGCCGGAATATACCATTGCATTTTCAATTGGGCCTACACCCGCTTCTGTAACTATCCCTTCGAGTGATCCTAATGAAATTTCCGCAACAGTTACGTCATCTATAACATTGGCACGACCAAAATTGTTAATTCCTTCAAAAGCAATTTGATATGTTGCTGTAAGCTCTGGAAGAAGAACAAGGTATTCAGTCCAGTCGGCCAGGTTCTCAGTAACATGAAGTAATTCAACCCATGCATCTGCCGGACTCAGCCGGTAATAAACCTTTGTTTCATTTTGGTCACCGAACCAATCTTCCTGTCCAAGGTAGAAGGTAACTGCCGCAGATGGTATGGAGGATAGATCAAGCATTGGAGTAACCAATTTAGTGATTGGAGAGTTGTCGCCTGTTACTGAAACAAAACGAGCGTTTAGCACTCCATTATGGGCTGCAAGAATGGATCCGCCAGATGAGCCAGCATTAAATGTCCAGTTGCTTGTTTCTACTTCCTGAATTTGATTCCAGCAAATTCTTGTTTCAGAATCATCTTCAAAAGTTTCAATCCAGGGGAATGTTGCTAAGGCCTCGCACATGGTTGAGAAATTCACGGGGCCAGCCCATAAACTAACTTCATCAGTGCCACAATCAGCACGTACAAAAAATTCATATGCAGTAGCAACGGTCAAGCCATCAAGTAAATATGGATTTGTGTTAACGGCAAGGATTGTACCTGCCGAATCAGGATTGAACCCAGGTTCACCGTAGGCAACATCCCAGGCGGTTTCTTCACCAAGGGCTGTCCATGCCAGCGTGGCTGATGTAGTGCTTACATCTGTGGCTTCAAGTTCGATGGGTGCGGGACAAGTTGGAAGGGTTTCAAAAGAAACAGAGCTCGACCATTCACTCACTTCATCTGTTTCGCAATCCGCCCTAACGTAGGCATCATAGGCAGTCACAGCAGTTAATCCTTCTAAGGTATATGGGTTTGCTGTTATTCCTTCTACTAAGGTTCCTGCAGCATCAGGGTCAAAACCGGGTTCGCCATAAACCAGGTCCCATAATAATTCATCACCGCCGGGGGTCCAACTTAGGTCAATACTATTGGCTGTTGGGTTCTCAGCAGTAAAAGCTAAGGGTGTCGGGCAATCAGCGGGTACATCAATTAACAAGTTATTAATCATTAATTCGTTGTCGGCATTGCTTACGGTTGATTCACCATAAAAGCCTAACTTAACAGTGCCGCTATAATCTGCTAATGAAATTATGGTGCGTTGACCAAGATTACTGATTTCGTTATAGACAAAAGCAGAACCAGCATTGTCCCATAGGCGAAGAGTATTTGCAGAATACCAGCTTACGCCGCCATCGAGTGAAATTACCACAGCAAATTTATCATCAACACCTGTTAAAGCAGGGGGATTTGAGCCGCCATAAGCCATCAGCGCTAAATCAAATTCCAGTTGATAATCTGTGCTGCCGTCACCCAAATCAATTTCAGGAGTAACTAACCAATATTTAAACGTAGTACTCCAGATATTAGCTTTTGCTGCTTTGTCTGTTCCGGTAATATTCCTCCAATCATCAGAAAACCAGCCTGATGTGGTGGTGGTAAGGGTGATTGTATCTTCAAGTAAACCACTATATTTACCCCAGCATAAAGGTGGAAAACCTGTACCATCAAAGTCTTGGCTAAATGGTATTGCTGATACACCACACCCTGTAGAAAAGCCCCAAACCGGGCCATTAGTGGTCAATGCACCATTGTATTCAATAACTTGCCATTCATACGTTGTACTAGTATTGAGGCCAGCATAGGTGTATGACCCGGTAGCTCCTGCATCTTCACCAGAAACGACTTCCATCATATTGCCAGCAGGACCAAACATCAGGTCGTAGGTTGCGGTATTTTCGCCGAATGTCCAGGTGCATGTACCATCAACTGGTATATCTGCTGAAGCATTTGCCGGTATAGGGTCAGTTGGAGGTGCTGGTGTTCCAGCAGCGAACTCGTCCAGTGATATGTCATCAATTGAAATATACCATGGCGAGAAGTTTAAATCTGCCCTGATTCCAATGAAAAAGGTTTCAGAAGTAGCAGGAGAAAAACTGCCTGAGAACAATTGATAATCACCATTAGTAACTGCGCTCAATTCAATGATTGGGTTAACCATACCTTCCGCTGTGGCTTCGGTGCCATAACTTGCAAGGATATTGGCTCCTGATGCCACATCTTGTCTGGCATAGAATGTTAATTCGTAAGTCGTTCCTGCGCTTAGTGCGACTTCCTTAAACATCCAATCGGTGTTTCCATATTGGAGGAAAGCATTCCAAGAACCAGTTCTTGGGGTTCTGTTGTAGGTAGTTAATGATGTGTTTGCTAGCCATGTAGCAGTTCCGGAAACATCAACTTGAGTCCAGCCAACTGGAGCAAGGTCTTGGGTGTTTCCATTTTCGAAGCCTTCAAAGAAGACATTCTGCCCCCATGAGGTACTACCCCACAGGAACAACATTAAAAACAATAAACTTGTAACTTTTTTCATAAACGTTAGGTTTTAAATGAATAAATAAATGAATAAAAATTATTTGCTATTACAAAAAATTCTCTTGATTGTTAGGTTTTAAATCAAGGTGTTATCCGAAAATAATTGGGTTTACTATGTGTGGTTTATGGGGGGAGGCTAATGTACTTTTGTTCCATAGGCTGATAAACTTTTTTGCGCAACCATGCAAATATAGAATATTTTAACAACAGGGGATTATTTTTTTTGATTGGATTTGAAGGTGCCCTGTGATAAAACCCAATACTTGTTGACTTATAGTGTATTCTTGTGTTTGCAAACTATTGGGCTTATTTAGTTTTATGAAATTTATCTGTAGGACCTCCCGTGTTTTTATTTTTTCCCATAAAGTAGCTACTTAACAAAATTTAACATTAGGTGGGGTTTTATCCCGATCAATTCATGAATCCGGGCTAAAGCCTTATCTGTGGGTATTCCATAACCCAGCCATTAATGGCTGGGTTATGGAAAAACCAAACGACATTAAGGGCTTCAGCCCTTTCCTTTGTTGTTTATGAGTTGTTCAGGTTTGGTGAAAGAAATAAGGTTTTTAAGAAATTACTATTTAATGAGTCTGGTCTAAAAACTGGATTTTTGCCACTAAAGCACAAAGTCACTAAATTCCACTA
>CAZBDF010000093.1:0-4895 GCA_964490385.1 uncultured Lentimicrobiaceae bacterium
TCCCGGGAGGAATATTTACCGCCAAAACGCACATGTTTTGCAAATCGCAGATTGATAAATTCGGGTTGTTAGTAACCTCTAAACCATATATCAGTTCAGGGTCAATGTTATCAAGCCCCGATAGACTTGTTAATTGTTCATTACCAACAATAGCAATACTTACTCCGGTAAAATTAATATCCGAAAGGGCATCCAGGCCCTGCAGTGAATTGTTTCCGTAAATACCAAGGTTAAACCCTATCTCACACACGGGATTCATCCCTTCAAGGGTTTGCAGTTGCTGGTTATTACCTATAACCAATCCCCAATCAACGTTTTGTAAAGCCCCAAGGCCAACGAGGTTGGTCAAGGCATTCATCTTCCAAATATAAAAATTTCCACCAATAGAGCTGAGGTTTGTCAAACCGTTAAAACTGGTCAGTGCAGCACAATTATAAAAACCTGCATTACCTTCCACAGAGCTAAGCTCCCCCAGGCCTTCCAGATTTAACAACTGGCCACAATCGCTCACGTTCAAGAAGCCTCCAATGGTAGCGAGCATGCTCAAGCCATCTAAATTTGTAATATCAGCTCCCTGTATAGTTACATCCCCTTCAATTTCGGTGCAGCCGGGATAGTTAGTTTGAAAATTATCTATTTGTTCCTGGGTGGTGAAAGTGATGCCTTCGGGCAGGCAGGCCTGCCTGCCCTGCGTGGGCACTTGGTTCGGCAGGCAGGGTTGGGAGAAAGTGTGAATGGTGAAGAGTGAACAGTGAACGGTGAGAATGATGAAGAATAAGTTTTTCATGTTTTTTTGATGCGAAGATACAATAATTCTGGGGGAGAATTCAAGTTCAGATGGAGGGCAACGAGCAAGGGGCCGGGGCTTAGAGCAAGGAGTTTGTTCCTACTCTACGCTCTCAGCCCTAAGCTCTCAGCTATTACAGTTTTATCATCTTCATTGTTTGTATGCTTTCACTTGTTTTTAGGATGCAGAAATAAACTCCCGGCTTTAAGCCTTTTCCATCAATCACGGTACGATGATCACCAGGGGTTTGCTCTTCATTCACCGGGCAAAGGATTTTCCGCCCACTAAGGTCGAGGATTTGTAAGGTAACCTGAGACCTTTGGTAAAGTGTGTATTCTAGCAAAGCAGACGATGCAACCGGGTTGGGTGAAATGGTGAATGCAGTATTGTCATCATATTCCGGAACAGAAATGTGTAGACAAGCTTCTTCAACTTCTTCGGGACTGTTGCAGCCCGGAGCGTTATCATGGATTTCTATGGATCCGTTCGGTGCAGCCAGGTAATCGCAAATGCTTTGAATGTTGCAATTTGATAACGATGGATTAAAGACAATGTGCAGATATGAAATGGAGCCGGGGTCCAGATTTTCAAGAGCAGATATATCATTCAAAACCGGATTTCCAAAACCGCCATACCAGGGATCATCCATTCCTATATTGATACCACCATTGACCAATTCAAGATTGTCAATACCATTTAAACTGGTAAGATTAGCATTTGAAAATATACTCAGGCCCAGGCTTCCGTTTACAACTGTTAAACCATCGAGTCCGGTAAGATCTGTCAAAGTGTTATTTTCACTTAAGGAAAGTTCTTCACCGATATATGAAACATTGTTTAGGCCTTCCAGGTTGGGAAGTATCTCAGTACCGGAAACAGCAAGTTCGCCGCCAATGTAGTTTAGATTTTCCAGGCCTGTAAGACTGATCAGAACAGGACTATCTTCTATTTGAAGCGAACCTCCTATTGAAGTCAAGCCCTCTAACCCTGAAAGATTGGTCAGATTGGTATTATCCGATATATGTAATGAACCCCCTACTTCTGTCAATCCTTCCAGACCTAGAAGACTGGTCAGGGGGTCATTATCAACTATCCAAAGATCATTCCCAACTACAGTTAACCCCTCCAATCCGGTAAGACTGGTCAAGGATTGATTATACATTATATAAATTAAACCTCCTGTGGTAGTCACTCCCTCCATTCCTGTAAGACTGTTCAAGGAAAGATTATCTGTTATAAAAACATGACCCCCTATGTAGGTCAAACCACCCAATCCTGTTAGACTGGTAAGATAATTACAATGCCCTATGCTGAGTCTTCCACCTATTTTAGTCAAGCCATCCAATCCTGTAAGATTTACGAATCCTGAATTATTTAGATAATGTAAATTAAGCTCACCTCCAACGACAGTCAATTCCTCCAGCCCTGTTAGGTTGGGCAGTGCGGGATTATCTCCAATATCAAGAGTCCCCCCAATGAAAGTCAAAACACTCAATCCATTAAGGTTGGTAATACTTGCGGCATACATGTCATCAATGGTAACCCACCCTTCAATTTCTGTACAGCCGGGATAATTCGTTTGGAAACTATCAATCTCTTCCTGTGTATGAAAGTGAATGCCTTCGGGCAGGCAAGATGTGGCTTCACAGGCATCAAGTATTTCTTGCTGGCTGTTGCAGCCAACAGCGTTGTTATAAATTTCGACAGTGCCAGCCGGGGCCAAAAGGTACTGGCAAATGTTGCTGATATCACACTGTGAAAGCAAAGGGTTGTCGATAATAAATAAATCACCGATGGATTCCGGAGCAATATTTCCCAAGGTTTCAATGTTTACGAGCATTGAGTTGTAGGTAACCCAGAGTTCTCCGCCAACGGAAGTAATGTTGTGCAATCCGGCTGCATTTGTCAGGATCGCGTTGTTGCACAGTCATAAAAAACCACCTATGGCCGTTAGAACGTTTAAGCCATCGAGGTTGGTTATGTCATTTCCTTTAATGATCATATCACCCTCTATTTCGGTACAATTGGGATAATTGATTTGGAAATTATCAATTTGCTCCTGTGTGTTGAATGTGATGCCTTGTGGCAGACAGGGTTGGGAAAATGAGTGAAGGATGAAGAGTGAACAGTGAATGGTGAGAATGATGAAGATTAATTTTTTCATAATGTTGTTATATTTGGCAAAGTGCCTAGGGCAAAGCGCATCCCAACCAGCTCTATGCGCTCAGCATTATGCTTTTTAAATATTTTTCTATGGAATTTGTAAAGGTACAACAATCCGAAACAGAAGTCAAGGCGTGGACAAAAACACAGTGTAAATCAATGTGTTAAACTGGAAACACAGTGGCCATGGGTAAAAAAAACATCATTAGTAACCGATTAAGTTTGCAGGAAAAATAACAGATTCCTCGCTACACTTCGTTTCGTTCGGAATGACAGGTATTTTACTGTTTGAGGAAGTGGGTGGTTGGCGGCTTCGCCGCCAACCACCCACTTCCTCTCCAAGAACTCAGAAAAGCCTGTCATTCCGACCGGAGGGAGGAATCTTTAAAAAATTACCCGAACAGTATTGAAAAAACAATTAAATGCTGTAAGATTTTACCTCGCCTTACCACCAAATACAACCTATGCAAAGGAGACTGACATATTTGTTGCTGGCCGTGAATTGAAAAATGGAAATGAATTGTCGGGTGGTGATTATTTGGGGATTGTAAATGTTGGGCTGATAAAAGACCCGGAGGCTTTGCTTTTTAATTTCGAAACCTTTGATGAGGGAATAAGTGTTCATCAAACCTTCTTTGGTAGTTCAAAAATTATTGTGGCCGGTAGCCAAATACATCAATTCATTGTTGCTTTCATTGATAATACTGGCGACCCAAATATTCAATTTTACCCGCTTCAAAATCAATTACCGGTAATCATGGAAGACAGCCATGGCAATCGCTATGACCTTACCGGCCTGGTAGTTTCGGGACCAAATGAAGGAACACGCCTGCTATCACCCGACGGATACTTTGCCCATAGTTTTGCCTGGGAACTGTTTTTTGAAGAAAACATCGAGATGTTTGACGAGTGAAGTGCCTAAAGTGAACTAAAGTTGGGAGTGCCTAAAGTTGAGCTAAGCGAAATCCCGCCTTTGCGGGGTTGGGAGTGATGACATTACAAACCCTATACCTTTTTCATTTATACCCAATACCTTGCACCCCTATCTGGGTGCACGACAAATTGCACAGAAACGTTTATGCTCGGATCAATTGTACTTAACACCCCACAATTCAACTAATAATAGATCAAAGCTATTTGTCGTACACGCCCCTACCTCCTACAAGTCCCCTTAGAAGAACCACCATAAAATATTGAAATGCCGATGATAAAGCCCAGGTTGTAGGGCCAGCCCGAATTGTTTGCTTCATATATGGTTACATCATTACAAAACAAACTCCAGAAAAATGTGAAAAGTGAGATAAAACCATGCCACAAGCCCATCCAGAACCCGGCTACATCGACATCAAATTTTTCGTTGCCAGGGGCACAGGAAGTCAGAAAAAATATGGCCACCACGAGTAACCACAACCATTTTGAGTTTTTCATTGATACGAGTTTATTGTATGACCAATCTTTGCAAAGAGGATGTATCCCTGCCATTGATCTTCACCAGATAGGTGCCTGGAAGGAGCATGGAAGTATTCAATTCGGTTGAACGTCCGCTTAAAGTTAAGGACACTAGCTCCAATCCTTGAAGATTGTAAATGCTCAATTCCGCTTTCCCATCAAAGGGGTATTGAATGGTAAGCTGATCTTTCGCCGGGTTAGGATAAATTTGAATTTCGGATTGACCGCTACTATAAATCCCGGCAGGGTTCAATTTAAATCCCGTGATTGCCGAAATACCATTAGAAACAAACAGGCCTTCGTTCTCGGGCAGGCTTTTGCCCCAAACGGCTTCTACTAAAATTTCCTCGTTTGTTGAGGCCTTAAATATTTTGAAGTTTATCTGTTCCAATTCGCTAAAGCCATCTGTTTGTCCTGTTGTCTGATCATCGCCAAATAATGTAATCGCCATTGCTTCTCCATTCCACTGCGCCAGGCCATAACATTGATTGTTTTC
>CAZBDF010000093.1:4995-12489 GCA_964490385.1 uncultured Lentimicrobiaceae bacterium
GCACTTCCCGGCATAAGTTGCTCAAGTGATCCAATACCAAACTCAGGCCAGTAAAGCAGGTTGTTTGCAATTCCTTTAATCAATACGAGGCTGGTGCCGTCGAACAAGTTTTCGGCTTTTACCCCACAGTTGGAAATTACGGGGACAAGGTTCCACCCTTCGCTAAGGTTGAGGGTAGTATTTGCTTCGGGGGTTCCTTTTAAAGTAAGCATTATTTCACCACTCATTTTAACCTGGTAACCTGAGTGGGTTTCCCAGTTTCCAAGTGTGTTGATACCCTGCCCCGGCCAATAGTATCCTGCAAGGTTTTGCAGAATAACAAGCTCAGTGATCACTGGTGCAAATATTTCTTCAACATCCGGATCAACCGGCTGAAGGTAACCGGAAATACCAGACCATCCCTGGCTCAGGAATATATCCTGTTCATCGTAAACGATGGCAACAACCATGGGCGAATTATTATCACCAACAGCAAATGCGCCTATTGAAGTTATTCCGGTACGTGTTAACAAATAAGGATTATCCCCGCTCGCAGAAGCTTCATCTTGTGGATTCCAGGCCCCAGCGGAATAATGCCCTACCCCACTCAATAATCGGTTAAACGAGGAACCTTCATTATCAGCATTCCACTGAACAGTAATTGACAGGTCAGAACCCCCTTCAACTTCCTCCAGTAAGTTCCAGGTATTGTTCACACAATCGTCAATTTCAGGGATAGTTGATCCGGTAAGTCCGCCGTCACGTACATCTTCAAAAACGTTGACACCAAAATTGTCGAATTCACCGCTATTAAACAATGTTGCCGGAAGGTAGGACGTAGTAGTTCCTACGGGAAATTCCACATCTATTTCGCCCACTTCCCTAACGAGCAAGCCACTGCCTTCGGCAACGATATATGCATCTGCCCCCGCACCGGTTATTTGAGCACCTGTTTTGGCTAAAAAGTGATAGTCGTTCAGGGTCAACATAGCATTCGTAAGACCAAGCAAGGTCGAAACGCTTGTCTCCGATCCCAGGCTGGTGTGCTGTTTTAGTTGAAGTTTGCTAAAATGTGTTGAGTATTCCCCCTCGATGCTTTGGGGCAGGCTACCGTTAAATGTAACGGTTCCTGTGTTGTCCTGCATGTGAATTTCATCCGGGGAATTATTGATCCATTTACCCCCGACAAAAATATCTCCGGAGTTATCAATGGTAACCTCCGAAAGTAATGTGACATTGCCAGTGACATTTAGTGTTGCTCCTTCCATGACTGTAATTGCTGATCCATTGTTGGTTAGGTGCTGCGAAAACAACACTTGCCCACTTAGGTACAATAAAAAAATCATGCTTATTGTTATTTGTTTTTTCATAGGATTGATTTTATCATTCAACAAATCTACTGATTTTTATTGTAGCGAAACCAGCACCAAAACAAATCCTTCTTTTTCATCTAGTGAAGTCATTGCTTTTCCAATGATAGCCCCTTTTGCCTTTCTCATTTTTTTCTTACATACCTTGGCAGCATATCCTGTTTTTGAGGAAGTGGTGAGAAAATCACCTGGTTTGATATTTCCGTTAGAATTATCGGCTTTCACATAAACCCTGCCTGACAGGGCAACCGGAGTATCACCTGAAGCAATAGTGTTGTTGTGTCCCATAAGCATTCCCGGGTCAACGCCATTTGCCCCACTAATGATGCCTGCAACTTTTGTATCGTAGGCCTGGCTACATGGAATTAGTTTACCGGGGTTTTCGGGGTCAATCGAAACAATGGTTCCGGGTTCGATGTTCTGAATATCATTTCCTTCAGCAACTACATCAAAATACTCGGCAAAGTCAGCCCCACCCATAAGCCTTATTTCATCGCAGGTGATCCTGCCTTTATCATTGTAATCAGAATCAAAGGTGATGGTAGATTCACCATCGCTTGTTTTCAAATTCAAATAGCCCCCGCCCGAAGAGTTAGCATCTAAAGTTACAGTTTCAGTACCATCATAAGTGAACAGGCTTAGAACACCTCCGTTCCCGGATGATGTCCCTTCGCTCCGCAAATAAACCGTTCTCTCCTCATCACCATTGTGGAGGTTGATCCATGAACTAGCTGAAACCTGAGCAACCAATGCCCGTGCACCGCCATCATATTCAAGTTCTAGCGATCCTTTATTAAGGATTACGTCACCGCCGCCATTAAGCATAAGGTTTCCAGTATTCAGTCCGGCATACTCGGCGATTAAATTCCCACCGTTCTTTACCACTACATCCCCATTTCCATTTATTTGCACTAACTCTTTACTTCCTCTTTCAAATTCCATAAACTGGGTGTCATCGGGTGATCCTTCGGGAAGTTTCATGCGGATCATGTCTATACCGGGGTAAGGAATAGCCGTCCTTTCGAAGTTCACCATGTAATCGAGTACGCTCGGGGTACCACCACCTTTCACGTCCATCAGCAAATCCCAGCCGCTGTCCTCAATGTTAAAACGGGCCTGGTTGTTATCGGTTCCGGCACCAAGGGTAGTTGCGTTGAGGTGTCCGTTACCATTAATTTTGAGTAGCTCGATATCACCATAATTACACTGGAGAAACTGCCAATCGCTGGTAGAACCAAAAGGGACTTTCAATTGTAAAAGATCGGTTCTGCTAGTTGGATTGATGGTTCTTTCGATACCTACCAGGTATTCTGATATGGCCGCGTTTCCCGAGTTGGTTATCTTAAGCGCAACATCGGCATCATTATCAATATCCAATGCTGCATTTGGATTAGTAGTGCCAATCCCCAGACGTTTATATATATTGTCCCAAAAAAGTTGATCTGACCCGGTGAGTACATTGCCCGCGCCCCAATGTACCACTTGCCCATCTATGCCAGAACCACTGAGTGAACCCGATGACATGGCAATCCATTGGCTACCATCCCAGAAATAGTTTAGGTTAAGGTCGGTATCAAATACCCACATACCCTTTTCATCCGGGCCAAGGTTGGGCTGGAGCGTGTTTACACGGTCGTTGGTAGTTAGCCTGTTGGGCAACATCCCCCTGTCGGTGGCTCCCAGATCGAGGGAAGAATTTATGTTGGGAGTCTCGTTGTCGATGCCAATTTGTGCATCTGCGTTGTTCATTATAAAGCATACAAAAAGCATTGTGCTGATGTATTTCACTGAAGTGTAAATATTTTTCATATGATTAGATTTTTAATTGTTTCCTAAAGTTGATTCGCCACCAAGTGTTTTCAGCAGCACATTTTTATTCATGAGGTAATCCAAAGGGATAAAGGGCGAAGGGAAGCTTCCGGAGAAAATAATTACAGCGCCCTCAGCCGGCGGACCAGGAACGGCAAAGAATGCATCGTCAATATTTTGGAAGACCCAGGAAGGAAACCCCTGGGGGTTGTTAACATCCCGATCAACATATTTTGTATTAACAATGTACTCGTGCAGGTAAAGCCCACCCCAACCATAAATGTAGTCGAGACCCGGCGCTCCCCAGTCTTTGTAAATATCTGCCTTTTTAAAGAGCAGGTACCTAAGATTGTCAGCATTAAGTGCCATCTGTGTTGACCAAAGCGCAGCTGCAGCACCTGCCGCGTTGGGCGATGAACAACTGGTCCCGAAAAACTGTCCGCCACTTCCAATTCTTGTGCGCGTTGCCCCGGTTATATCTACCCCTTGCCTGCCGCTGTTGGTTGGCCCTTCACTGCTGTAAACAGTGCTAATCCCACTTGTTCCGGATGGATTATCAAAATCAGGACGGTCAACCCCGGCTACACCGATGACATTGTCGCCCGAACAGGATGCAGGACAGGTGATGGAACTTGAAGCAACCCTGTATTGAAACTGATCGTTTACAACACTGCTTCCCACACCATCAGTCCGGCACAAGATTTCAAATTCCACGGTGGGACCCGAAACCTGTCTAACCGCAACAGCAACTGTTTGTGCGGAGCCAGTAGAATTGAAGAAAGATACTCTTTCAAAAATCACACCGCTCATTTCATCCGAATCGAGTATAATAGTTCCGTTTGAATTGTATATATAAACATTGTAATCTGTGGCCTGTGTCGGATCCCACGTGCAAGACACGCTCAATGTTGTACTGTCCTGCAAAGTGATGGTATTTAATTCATCATTTCCCGACCAGCCATGCCAGCTGTCATTGTCGTTATCCGAAAAATTTCCCTGCCAATGCATTTTTTTACTGTTGCCCGAAGAAACAAATACCAGTACGCCTTCATCAGCAACAGAGTTAACCGCAGTACAAAGCGTGTTGTCGTCATCTGCCCAACTAAGTCCACTGAAACCAAGCGACATATTTATAATGTCCACTCCATCGTCATAGGCATCATTTACCGCGTTGGTGCATTGTGTTGAATTAACTACTTTATAAATACTGTATTGGGCCTGTGGAGCATGATCGAATACCGTTTCAATCACTGCTGTTCCATGACCAGAACCATTTATTACCCCTGAAGTAGAATAATCGGTAGAGTCGTATTCTGCCGGGGCACGGCCATTGCTGATTGCAGTTTCAATCCCATTAAATCCCACATCAATAATTCCGATGTGAATTCCTGCACCGCCCGGGGCATCGCCGGAAGAATAACTCCAGGAATTATGAAGTTCAGGCGTCGGCCCTTCATTCATTGGATCAGCACTCACCTCCTGGTAAAGCACATACCCTTCGGGTAAATCTTCGGCCAAAGCAATCATTTTTTCAGCTTCGATGTAAATGCTGGTGTTTTCAGCATTTACAAGGTAAACTTCGATTTGATGCCTTTGAAGGATTTCAGGTGGAACAGTTTCGCCGTTTCGTGGATGGATAATTTTGATACTGACTTTACCATCAGATCTTTGGATGATATCGTACCTGTCGATTATTTGTTGCATGTCGGCAGCATTGCTTGTGGCTGCTTTACTTAAATTGAACAACCTTACCTGGATCGGTAAATCGGTAGGCCGCACTAATTCAGAAGCAGGTATCTGAACCTGCTGGCCATAAGCAGTAACAACAAAGAACAACAACATCACCCATAAAAAACTAATAAAAGGTTTTTTCATAGTCGTTGGGTTTTAATAAAAAATTTAAAAGATGCTATGTGAACAATCGGGAGAATGGCTTTGTTTGCGCGACAACTGTTAAATAATTGTTAATGGCTTAACAACCCATGTTCTATATGGGTTTCGAGATCTGCAATTCTCATAATTATTAACAAAGTTGCTCATCGTTTGGAGCAAATAAAAAATCCTCTCATGATTACTTTGGTAGGTATAATTAAAAAATCTTCTTGTAAGGATCATTGAAATTATTCACGAAACAAGTACACAAAACAGCCCACTAAATCAGCTCATTCTAAATAAATTCAAACTTGCTTCATTATTAATCAGTTTTTTATATTTTTGCACCCCTTGAAAAATAGGTAAGTACAAAACATTATTAATTTTTTTAATTCCAGAGACTTAACATGAAGGTATATCAAACTGATGAAATCCGCAACATTGCCCTCGTTGGTGGTGCAAAAGCGGGAAAAACCACACTTTCGGAGTGTATGTTATTCGAAGCCGGGCTGATCAACAGAAGGGGATCAGTTGATGATAAAAATACGGTTTCCGACTACCGTGAAATTGAGCACGAACGTCAGAATTCAATTTCGTCAACCGTGTTGTATGCAGAATATAATGGCAAGAAAGTAAATATTATCGATACTCCCGGATTTGACGATTTCGTTGGCGAAGTTGTTTCGTCACTCAAAGTTGCCGATACCGGCGTGATGGTAATCAATGCCCAGAATGGTGTGGAAGTTGGTGCTGAAATCTCCTGGAGATATACCTCGAAGTCCAATACACCTGTAATTTTTGCCATCAACCACCTTGACCATGAAAAGTCGAATTTCGACGAAACCCTCCGTCAGATTAAAGCACAGTTTGGTGGCCATGTTACCCTTTGCCAATATCCTATAAATGTTGGCCTTGATTTTGATTCGGTTATTGACCTGATTAAAATGAAAATGTACAAATATCCCCAGGATGGTGGAAAGCCAGAAATCGTGGATATTCCGGATTCAGAAAAAGACAATGCTGACGAATTGCATGCAGAACTGATTGAAAATGCTGCTGAAAATGATGAGTCACTGATGGAACTCTTCTTCGAGAATGGCACACTTACCGAAGATGAAATGAGGAATGGTATCAAATTAGGTTTGATCAACAGGGGAATGTTTCCGGTATTCTGTATCAATGCCAAGCAAAATATGGGCGTTGCCCGTTTGATGGAGTTCATTACAAATGCTGCCCCTGCCCCAAACGAAATGCCGGCAATAAAAACTACCGAAGGCAAAGAACTTAACTATAATGCTACCGACCCATGTTCTTTACTCGTGTTTAAAACTTCCATCGAATCGCACTTGGGCGAAGTATCCTACTTCAAAGTGTATAACGGGGAAGTTACCGAAAGCATCGACCTGGTGAATGCCAGCAACGGTACCAAAGAAAGACTTTCGCAGTTATTTGTTTTTGCCGGTAAGAACCGCGAAAAGTTGAGCAAAGTTTCCTCTGGTGACATTGCAGCAACCATCAAGCTAAAAAATACCCACACCAACCAAACGCTGAATAGTCCAAAGATTTCTGACCAGGTAATTGAGCCCATCGAATACCCGGCAACAAAAATTCATATGTCGGTTAAAGCGACCAACCAGGGTGATGAGGAAAAATTGAATGCCCTCCTTCAGGAAATACATAAAACTGACCAGACTTTCACAATTACCTATTCAAAGGAATTGAAGCAGCTGATCGCCGGTGGTATGGGCGAACTTCACCTGAACCTGGTGAAATGGATCGTTGAAAATGTTGAAAAAATCCCAATGGAATATTTCCCAACTAAGATACCTTACCGCGAAACCATTACCAAGAGTGCCAAAACAATGTACCGTCACAAGAAACAATCGGGTGGATCGGGACAGTTTGGTGAAGTACATATGATGGTCGAGCCTTATATTGAAGGAATGGAATGGACTAAGGAATTCCCTGTTCGTGGTACTGAAGAGGTGCTATTGGATTGGGGCGGAAAACTGATTATGAACAACTGTATTGTTGGTGGCGCCATTGATGCACGCTTCCTGCCCGCCATCATGAAAGGTTTGATGGAGAAGATGGAAGAGGGTCCGCTTACAGGTTCTTATGCCCGCGATATTGTGGTTTATGTTTACGACGGTAAAATGCACCCGGTTGACTCCAATGAAATTTCCTTTAAACTGGCTGCAAGGCATGCTTTTAAGGAAGCCTTTAAAAATGCCGGATCCAAAATCATGGAACCTATTTATGATGTTGAAGTAATCGTTCCCGAAGAAAAGATGGGTGATGTAATGACTGACCTGCAGGGACGCCGTGCTATAATCATGGGCATGGAAGCCGATGGACATTACCAGAAGATAAAAGCAAGAGTGCCTTTGGCCGAGATGAACCGTTATTCGACAGCCCTTAGTTCAATCACCAGTGGCCGTGCCATGTATTCGCTTAAGTATGC
>CAZBDF010000094.1:0-12483 GCA_964490385.1 uncultured Lentimicrobiaceae bacterium
GATGGAATATTGGAAAGAATGAAATAATAGGTTTGAAACCTGACAGAGTCCGACGAAGGAGGCTTTACGTCGCCAACGGCGCGCCTGTCAGAGTTTAGAAGCCAGTACGATTTGAAATGGAAATGTAGTTAAATATGCGAATTGAATAATATGATAAAAGTACCCTGCATAGGAAAAGTAAAGAGTAAGTTCGATGAGCCTGCTGATCCCACATTAATGCGGGATGAAGAAAGTGAAATAATTATTTTCGACAAGTATGCTGATGGTTTGTTTAAAACTGAGCTATCCGATTATCTTGTGATTTTCTTTCACTTCGACAGGGCAGAAAATTTTCAATTGAAAACCATTACTCACTCGGGAAATTACAAAGGTGTTTTTGCAACCCGCAGCCCACGCAGGCCTTCAAAAATTGGAAGTACAATTGTAAAACTACTTGAGAGAAAAGGAAATATTCTGAAAGTACAGGGACTTGATGCACTGAACGGGACACCGGTCATCGACATTAAACCACTTCACATTCCTATGTCGGAAGAAGAATTGGAAGTATCAGAAGTTCAAAGCAGAAAAAATAACCCTCGCAAACTTATCCTGGCCAATATTTTGTCGGGAAAGACAGATAGACTTATGCTGGATGCTGCACAGATTCACGGACATTTTTGTCCAGGATTAGCCATGGGTGTGATGATGGCATGCAGGGCAATGCAAATTATCCGGGCCAAATCAGACGGAATGGAAGATTTGCTGGCAATTGTTGAAACCAATAATTGTGTGAGTGATGGGATCCAGTTTGTAACCGGATGCACTTTTGGAAACAACGCGCTCATTTTTAAAGATTATGGCAAAACAGCTTTCACCCTGACCAAGCGTGATGGAAATGGAATCCGGATTTCTACCCGACCTGAAAGTAAGGCTTATATGCGACAAGCCCATCCTCAATTTTCAACAAGTTATAAAGAGGTAGTTGCCGAACAGGATCACAGCGATGAGGAGATTACCAGGTTTAAAACATTGGGTATCGAAAAAGCATTTGCAACACTTACATTGGATTTTGATAGCTTGTTTAATATTGAAGAAGTGAAGACAGATGTGCCACCATACGCACCATCACACAAAAGCATTATTTGTGAAAACTGTGGCGAAGAGGTAATGAGTACAAGGATTGTTAATAAGCACGAGAAGTCTTTGTGCATCCCATGTGCCGGTGAAAAGGGGAGGATGTTAACGGGGAATGGGATTAGCGTTTAGCGTCCCGAAAAGTAGAAAATTTTTAATTTTCGTAACTTTTCGAGGATGCTCGAAAAACTATGAAATCAAAGATTTTAGTTTTTCGGCATTTGGCGTTGGGTGATCATAATTGGCTTTCAAAATATTGAATACAGAAGTAAAAACATTTAGCTAAAAAGATGGTATCTATTTAGCTGCTATAGAATTGAAGCAAATCATTTATGTAAATTAGGTTAAATTATGTCATTTATCCGCCAGCTGGCGGATGTCATTAATTGTTATTTGCGCTTCGCGCGTCATTTTATTTGAAAAAAATGACTACGAATGACCATCAATGACAATAAATGACTTCAATTGAAAAAAGGTTTTCGTTTTAACAAATCTCTTAATCAACTAAACAGTTACAAAAGATGATACAGTTTATTACAGGAATTTCAGCCGCAACAGCGCATGTTTTATCAGGGCCCGATCATTTGGCAGCGGTAACACCACTTGCCATCGAGTCGAAAAAGAAATCGTGGGGCATTGGTTTAGCCTGGGGAATAGGACACACACTTGGGATATTAATCATCGGCGTGCTGTTCCTGTTATTCAGGGACATCATTCCGGTTGAAGCCATTTCGGCCCACAGTGAGCAATTAGTGGGTGTAATGCTAATCCTTATCGGGCTATGGGCCATCCTAAAAGTTAGGTTGAATATTTTCCCAAAAAAACATGCCCATCCACATATCCATAAAAATGACTCCGGGGATTTTGTGCATATTCATCAGCACGACCACGAGCACGACCATGTTCATAGCGAGCAAAAGTCGCATAAACACACCCATCGAAAAAGTCATCGACAGAATGTAATGGCAGCCCTGGGAGTTGGGGTTTTTCATGGTGTGGCAGGTGTTTCGCACCTTTTCGCAATTTTGCCCACGCTAGCCCTACCCAGCACTTATGATGCGGTGATGTACCTTACAGGTTTTGGTGTCGGTACAATTGGGGCTATGGTAATTTTTTCGGCCCTTTTGGGTTTTGTAGCTGAAAAAACCTCGGAGCAAAAAAGGGCCAGGGCCTACACGATTCTTCGCGTTGTTGGAGGTTCTGTCGCTATCATTATCGGTATCTGGTGGATTATGCAGACGGTTTAGCCCAAATAACCAGGGTTTGGGCTAAAGCCCATTAATATCAATAAACTTTTAATCTCCGGTCTAAAGCCCGGAGTTAGTCAGCTTTCAGATTGTTTTCACACAGTCTATTCAGAGGGCATCAGGTCGCTTTTGATTTTATAACATTACTTATTCATGAATTAATCTGGTTAGGTAAATAAAATCTACAGTTTGAAAAGTAAGCATCAACAGGATGTTTGAAATTCTGGTGTTGCAAATATTTTCGTTTATTAGAGAAATAGTAAGCAGTATAAAATTTTGTATATTTGGCTGATAAATGAATTGAAGGTCATTAATTTGCCAAAATGAGATTTTATCTTCTTCTACTTGCAGCACTTCTTCCATATCAAGTTTTTTCTCAGGAAATTGAGGATTTTACCCTTTTCGAAATAATTGAGGAAATCTTTGTCGATAGCATTGATAGTGGGTTTAGAAAAGAAATAATAATTACCGGGTCTGCCAATGATGAGGACAAGTGGTTCAGGGTTTATTTTGGTGAACTTGATGAAGTGGAAATTGTATCGGCAAGCTGGGTGAACCATAAAGGCAAGGTGAAACAAATTGATCGCGATCGCATTTATAGTAGCGATGTTGGCTCGCAATCATTTTTTGGTGGACGAAAAGTTTTTCATATCCCAATACACAAATCATCCAGGTTTGTTGTTAAATATACCCTTGAAAATCCTTACCTGGTTTTTTTGTCCTATTTACGGATGAGAAGTATCTATCCTGCAGAAAAAATCACGAAAAAAATTACCCTTGCCCCGGGCCTTCAGCTACATTATGATTTGCCTGACCTTGATCATATCCATCAGCTTGATGAGCCGAAAGATGGAGCTTCCGCTTATGATGTTTACACTTTTGTTTCTCATCCTATTGAAAAACGAAAATCAGAATTGCCAGTTTATCATCATAGTACAGTACCAGTTCCCTTAATCAGGATAATAGTTACAAAAAAAGGAGAACCTCCTGAGGCAAGATTGTATAAATCAATTTCAGATTTAAACAAACAGGTTTGCAAATTAAGTGATAATGCAATCCATATTGGCGACAGTTTATGTGCAGGAATGACCGATAAGCGCGAGATTGCCATGACATGCTACAAATTTGTTCAACAAAACTTTAATTACATAAATATCGAAAATGGACTGGATGCATTAAGGCCAACTGATGTAAATGTAACAATGGAAAAACGCATTGGCGATTGCAAGGATTTATCGTTGCTTTTGGTGAGCATGCTTTCACACCACCAAATTGAGGCTTTTTATGCAATTGTCCAACAACTGATTTTGTGTTCGATATGGATTTTATAGCCGCTATTAGTGCGAACCATGCAGTGTGTGCCCTAAATGTTGAGGATGATTATTTGGTGCTGGATGCTACTGACCCCTTTTGTGAATTCGGCGAACCATCGATGCATACCCAGGGCGAAACCATGTTTATCATCGCCGAAGATGGGCCTGTGCTATGTCAGGTTCCTATTTCCGAATATTCTAAAAATCGAATTCTTATTAACCTGGGCCTGGATGCTACCAATTCACTATCCGGAAAACTATTGATGGAGTTGAAAGGAAAATGCAAGGATTTTTACAATTCTTTGTTACGGAGAGCAAATTCCAATCAGCAGGATAGATTTATCCGTCGCTTCATTGATTTGTTTTCTGGAAGTCTTACCTACATTAATACTGAAATCACTACAAACGGTTCCAGCATCATCATCACATCTGATGTTGATGTGAATAGTAGTTATTTCAATAAAATTAACGGAAAATTTTATCTCAACCCAACCTTTGTGCCCCGGCCATGGTTTTTCTTATCTGAAGTAGAAAATGATGAGATAAAGTTGGTGTTGCCTTTTGCCTTTGATGCCCATGTGAATTGTACTATCGAAATAAACGATGGCCTGTCCATGCCCAAAACATCGTTAACTGAATTAAGTGAAAATTGTTTTTCCGGTTTTTTTGCTATCGACAGTATTAGCAATGATGTCTAATGTTTCTGTCATAACCGCTGTTAACCGTTACAGTTTTTTTTTAATCAACCGTTCCTATTTTGTTACCTTGCATAAACGGGTTAAGATTCAGACTCAGTATGGCCTCGATGCATTTTCACAAATATCATTTATTAAACATGCCGGTCAGGAAATGACAAAGTTTATTGCCCGGGTGATTAAACCAGATGGGGTTCTTGAAATTGATTCTTCGGATGTTTATACTGAAAACCATAACCACAGCAAATTTTTTTCTTCTGCCATTGTAAAGCTGGCAATTCCGGGCTTGGAAATTGGTGACGAATTTGAATATTTAGTTGTATTGAAGAGTAATGGATACCCGGGAGCCGAAGCCCTTTATTTTCATGATGATTATCCCGTGATGAAATCAATGATTACTTTTATTTCGGAAAACGAGGGCCTTAATGATTTTGCATTATTTAACGGGGCTCCAGAGCCGACAATAGGAATGGATGGTTTGCTTAAAGTGTATAGTTTTACGATGTCGGGCTTAAAAGGAATAAAGGGGAAGGACTATGCAATTTTACAAAATGAGCTTCCCTATCTTTCGTTTATTCCAAACATGAGCTTGGGCAAATACGGAAGCAAGAATTATTTGACAATCGGGGAAAAACGGCTGAAGGCAATCCGCGAAAGAGTATTAGATGGATTTTCATATGAATATAAAGATGGAAAAGCCTTTTCAAAAAAAGAGATTTTGAAGTTGCCATGCCTGAATGAAGAGATGACCAATTTCGAGAAATTCTATGCCTTGCACGATGAAATCAATAAAAAAATGCTCTTCGAGAGTTTGAGCTACACAGAACAAGACCAGCCAGTTGGTTATTTTTTCAGGGTTTATCGCATTGATAATCCTAACCTGATCCATACCTATGTAACGCTTTTCAATGTCCTTGAAATTGACTATGACTTTATCCTGGCACGTGAGCGCTACAACGGACATCTTTTTATGGATGCGCTCACAATTGGCCAGTTCGACGATGTATTCTTCAGGTTTACCGATGAAAACGGTGAAGATGCTTATTTGTTTCCAAAAAGCCCTTCGGGATATTTCGAAATTAATGAGATACCTCCGGATCTTATTGGTGCAGATGCCATGTTTGTTCCCCGTAACCGGAAAATTGCAGAAAAACTAATTGTCATTAACTACAACGAAAGCGTTTCACATTTCGAAAACCGCCAGGTTAAAACTACAATTCATGGTACGCAGGATAAATTGACTTTTTCTGTAAACCATTCATTTGGTGGCAGTAAATTCTCTGAACATAAATCTGAATATTCTTTAGCCGTTGATGGATTTAATGATGAAGAAAGCTCAGATGATACCGGCATTGGCTGGCTCGACGATTTAGACGATGTTAAACTTAATAATATTTCAATCGATTCAATTTCGGCAACATACATGCGGGTTAACTATGCTGCTGAATCAAATGCCGGAATTGTGCAACTCGAAGAAAATTTATTCTCATTGCCTGTTAAGCAAATCATTCAACATTATACAATTTCTACTCATCCCGAAAAACGTGTTCTTGATTACTACCCTGTTAGCGACTTTGTACAAAAAATCAACATTTTTATTCTTTTTGATAGCAAGGTTAAAATGATGAATGAGGCTGACTTTGATATAAGCTACACCAGCCCGGTTTGTGAATATTTAGTCAGGGCAGCGCAAATAAACGACTCCACCATTTATCTGCAATCGGAGTATAAACTTAAAAAGAGCCATATTTCTGCCGAAGATTATGGGTTCCTTCGGGATATGAATATAGCTGCTGAACAGGCCGGTAGGTTAAATCTTGTTTATGGTACCATGGTGGATTAATTAGTGCCTGTCTATAAAGTCGGTACTTTTCCGTAACTCCGGCATTTATGCCGGAGAATAATAAATTTGATACTACCTCCCTGCCTTTTCATCCTTTCAAATCAATCCCCGGCATAAATGCCGGGGCTATGGATATCTCAATGAAATTTACCTTAAAGACAGGCACTAATTTATCAGATGTTACCTTACCTAATTTTTGAGTTTATCAAATTTTCAAATTAATTTAGGTACTCATGGCATCAATGTAGATATTTTGCATACTTTCGTTGCAAAAAACAAAGATGAAGCAAATTGATACTTCAAAACTCTCGCATGACGAATGCTGGGGCGTTCAGATTAATGGTACACGGCATTGTAAATATTGCAAATGGACAGGTATTACAGCATGCGAAGGACAGAATATTGTCAAGACTGGCTTCAATTCAAAAGGTTATAGAATTGGTGAGTTTGGTGTGGTTGAGGAGGTATCAATGATTAAATGATACAATGATTAAATGTGGCAATGGTCCAATGCTTGAATGTTGAGCGAAGCGAAATCCCGCCTATGCGGGGATTGAATTTTTGAATGCTTGAATCTTTGAATGCTTAAATGGATAACCGACATCCGAATACCACTTACCAATATTACTGATCACTGACTACTGACCCGTCCTGAATTTTCTTTACAGAAACTACCGATCACTGATTACCACTCACCGATCACCATTCACTATTCACTGATCACTATTCACCAATCACTTCTTCTACCTAAAACTGCTTTCTACCTAAAACCAACTCAGCAGCATCAACTATGTCCTTGGTGCTCATTCCGTATTTTTCGAGCAATTCTTCAGGTTTGCCACTTTCGCCAAACATATCATTCATCCCAACCATTTCGATGGGAGTGGGGAAGTTACGAGAAAGGAAACCTGCCACGGTTTCGCCCATACCACCAAAAATCTGATGTTCTTCAGCGGTAACCGCACAACGGGTTTTTAAAACTGATTCCAGGATCGTTTCCCTGTCAAGGGGTTTGATGGTGTGTATATCAATTACTTCAGCTTCAATTCCTTTATCTTTTAATATCTCTGCAGCTTTCAATGATTCCCAGACCATGTGTCCTGTGGCCAGGATGGTAACATCACTTCCTTCGATCAATTTCAATGCTTGGCCGATAATAAACTCCTGATCGACAGGGGTGAAATTTGGCATTTTGGGTCGGCCAAAGCGAAGGTAAACAGGGCCTTCGTATTCGGCAATAGCCAGGGTGGCAGCTTTAGTTTGGTTGAAATCGCAGGGGTTGATGACCACCATGTTGGGCAGCATCTTCATTAGGCCAATGTCTTCCATGATTTGGTGCGAGGCGCCATCTTCTCCCAGGGTGATGCCAGCGTGGGAGGCACAAATTTTTACATTCTTATTCGAGTATGCAATTGACTGCCTGATTTGGTCGAACACCCTGCCTGTTGAAAAATTTGCGAAAGTACCGGTGAAAGGAATCTTTCCGCCGACAGCAAGCCCGGCAGCTATACTCATCATATTGGCTTCAGCTATGCCAACCTGGAAAAATCTATCTGGAAAAGTATCGGCAAAAGCATTCATCTTCAGCGATCCTGTAAGATCGGCACACAAGGCAACTACCTCCGGGTTGTTTTTGCCCAATTGAAATAAGGCTTCACCAAAGCCTGATCTGGTATCTTTATTTCCCTTGTTCGTAAGTTGTGTTTCGTTTTGCTTTGTCATTATCGGTTAAGTTTTATTTCAACAGTTTTTCCTGGTTCAATTTCAAAAGATTCTTCAATGGTGTAGATGGATTTATTTGCAAATTTCGATCGAAAAATCACACGGTACCGTCCGGGTTGTAAGACCAGGTTTTCGGTTTTATCATTATCGACCGGAAGGTTATAGATGAGCCTTAGTTCATCCTCTTCTTCTACGTATAGACTCCCAAACCCGTCGATATACCGTCGGATGGTGGCGATGCCCGGCAATGGTATTTCAACGGTTGTAGTATGCCCCTGATTAACAAGCACACTGTCTATCATGATACGTGGCAGACTCAGCACTTCTATGTCGTAAACTCCGGTCAGGTATTTTTCGGATTGGCCAAAATTCTGCACATTCAAAGTTTCGGTTTTTCCATGCTGCCTTACAATGGCCTGCAGGTTGCGAATGGTTCGCCAACTACCTCCAATTTTCAGTTCTATAAATCCTTGTGGGGTTTTGATGGGGATAATTGTGTGCCCACCCGGATTTAATACAATGCTATCTTTTTCAACCGGAGGAATGGTATGGACTACAATATTGTAATTCAACAAAGGATCGATTATCAGGGTATCAGGTACACCCATGTTGTTCATCGTATGAACAAAATTGTATTTCATTTTACCTGAAAGATTGTCGTAAAAAGTCATATTAACATTGGTCTCAACAGGGCGATTGTTTTCATTTAATAAATTCACCTGGGCAGTGGTTTTATTAAGTGCCTGCGAGATTACTACATTCAGTGCTTTGCTAAATGCACTTTCGCTGGTGGCATCGTAGTAAGTTCCTACACAGTCGAAAGCTTCACTAAAATCGTTGCCAATGCCAATTACAAAGGGTTTCAGTGATATTCCCTCTTTCTGCAAACTCAATGAAACTTCACAGGGGTCGCCACCACATTCTTCTATGCCGTCGGTAATCAAAATAATAATATTCCTACAATTCTCACATTTAACAAAATCATTGCGTGCCTGATCCAGTGCAAAAGCGATGGGAGTCGTACCTTTTGGATTGAGCGATTTGAGCCGGTGTTTGATTTTAGCAATGTTATTGCTTGCAAAGGGAACTTCCAGCTTGGTGTCGTCACAATCCTGGGGTGGGTAAGGCTTTTGATGGCCATACACCCTAAGGGCCAGTTCAAGGTTGTCGATACTTTGGAGGCTATCCAATAAGTTTGATAAAAGGCGCTGGGCAATCAAAATTTTCATATCACTTTGCCATCTGCCATACATACTTTGCGAAGCGTCAAAAACAAATAGGATACGGGTGGTTGGCTCTTCTATTTCTTTTTTGGCTGGTGTTTGAGAATATACACCAATAGCACTAAAAGTGAAAACTAAGAATAAGAGATATGACGTGATTTTATTTGGCAAACTTTTAAGACTATTAGAATTTCAAATGATTAAATGTTGAGCGAAGCGCATGTCCCGTTCGTACGGGGAAATCCCGCTTGTGCGGGGATTAAATGACAAAACTTGCGACACGAAGTTAGCCCGTACGAAGCGAAGCTAGTCCGTGTGGATGGGTCCGTATGGATAAATATCAAAAATCAAATTTCAGGATCTGCGACACAAAGTTAGTCCGCATGGATATCTGATACACGATTGAAAATTGAGATTTTTAAATTGTGATTTATTTGTTTTTTGAATTTTGAGTTTTGAATTTTGAATTTTGAATTTTGGTTTTTTCAAGTGTAAAGCATATTATTTAATTAAAGACTAGCTCATTTCAGCGAGAAGTACAGCCTTAGAAATCCCCAAGCGTTTCTTCAAGTTGGGCCAAAGCAAGCTTTAATTGCTCATCGTTAGGCGGAGAGCCGTGCCATTTATGCGTGCCGGTCATAAAATCAACACCCTTACCCATTTCAGTATGCATGATTATCATAATCGGTTTATGGTTTCCGGTATTTAGTTTGGCGGCTTGAAGTGAATTTACCACGTCTTCCATATCATTTCCATTCATCTCCAGCACATGCCAATCAAATGCCTCCCATTTTTCGCGGAGGTTTCCAAGCGAAATTACTTCATCAGTTGGGCCGTCTATCTGTTTTTTGTTGTGATCAACAATAGCAATCAGGTTATCTACTTTTTTGGCTGATGCATACATGGCAGCTTCCCATACCTGGCCTTCCTGAAGTTCGCCATCACCCATCAATACCCATGAAAGTTTGTTGTCGTTATTTAATTTTTTAGACAATGCCACACCAATTGCAGCTGACAATCCCTGTCCCAGGGATCCTGTTGCAATCCTAACCCCTGGCAAACCTTCCTGTGTTGCCGGATGGCCTTGTAAGCGACTATCCAGGTGCCTGAAAGTATTTAACTCATCAACTTCAAAATAACCCGACCTTGCCAGGACACTGTAAAATACAGGGGAAATATGCCCAATAGACAGGATAAAAACATCCTGGCCCTTGCCACTGATGGTGAAGGTTTTTGGGTCGTGACATAAAATGCCGTTGTAAAGTGCTGTCAAAAGGTCGGCACAACCCAGCGACCCACCAGGGTGTCCCGATTTGACGGCATGGGTCATTCTAAGAATATCTCTGCGCACCTGTGTGGCAATTTTTCGTAATTCTTCTGTTGAGATTTTTGGATGGGCTGTGGATTGTATCATGGGGGTCAAAATTATAATATTTGGCAGAAGAATCGGGTGCTTGTTAATAATTATGAAAAACTTTGTGCGTCACAATTCCGCTTTACAAATATTAAGTGTAATGCGAGAACGTAATTGTTAAAATTTCAGTACTTCCAAAGTGGAAAATTCTTTGGTGCTACAACCTCCTTTTATCTATCTTTGGACAAAAAATATGTTGATTATGGAGGATATGATTGAGAAGATTGCGGAGACCGTTCAGTTTCTTGAAAACCATGAAATTGACAAGCCTGAAATAGGAATTATTTTAGGTACAGGGCTTGGGGGGCTGGTTGATGAGATTGAAGTTGACAAAACTATCGACTATTCCAATATTCCAAATTTCCCGGTTTCAACGGTCGAGTCGCACAAAGGGAAGCTGATTTATGGCTTGCTAAATGGTAAAAAAGTGCTGGCTATGCAGGGAAGGTTTCATTACTACGAGGGCTATTCGATGCAGCAAATCACTTTTCCGGTGAGGGTGATGAAATTGCTTGGAGTTAAATATTTGTTGGTGTCGAATGCTTGCGGTGCTGTTAATCTAGAATTTAGGAAAGGTGAGTTGATGCTAATAACTGACCATATCAACCTTTTGGGGGATAACCCATTGATAGGAAAAAATATAGATGAGTTCGGAACAAGGTTCCCAGATATGGGCCAGCCCTATTCAAAGTTTATTAATGATAAGATAACTGCCCTTTCACGGAAGCATAACATTGTGCTGAACATGGGTGTGTACGCTGCTGTTGCGGGGCCAAACCTGGAGACCCGTGCCGAATATCGGTATGTTCGGAATATCGGTGCTGATGTAATTGGAATGTCAACAGTTCCTGAAGTTTTGGTTGCCAATCATATGAGTTTGCCGGTTGCAGCAATTTCGGTAATCACCGATGAATGTGACCCCGATAACCTGGCTCCGGTAGCATTGGCAGAGATTTTAGAAGTTGCCGGAAGGGCAGAAAAGGGGCTAACAAAATTGTTTGTTGAACTTGTTGGGATTCTATAATTGTACATGCATTTACTACATTTAGAAAAACTTTTCTGCAACAATCATTTTAATCTTTGCCCTTTCTTGCTGCGTTCACTACAACCTTTCTGCACAATCAAATGTTGCCGAAGAAAAAGCCGAATTACTTTTTCAAAGCTGTAATGATTATTTGAATTCAAATAATCTCGATACCCTTTTCATTGAAACTCAATAATTTTTTCATGGGCTATATTCATAAAAACAATGCTAGTATTACCGAAGTTCTTGAATGATAGTAGTAGGATGGGAGGGGTTTATAACGCGCTTGGTATCATTTACCGAAAGACCGATGATAAGCAAAAGGAAGAGGAAGCTTATTACTGGCAATTGAAAACCTTTTGCCTGGAGGCCCTTCAAAATATCTCGGCGAGGCCTACAACAATTTTTCAGAAGTTTACATGGATAAAGGGGAAATTGACAAAGCATTTGTTACCCTTGAAATGGCCAGACAAACATATGAGGATATTGATTACCCACTCGGATTGTGTGCCTATTATGCTGTGTTATCGTATTACTATTCTCACCTCCATTCTCCTGCTGACAATGTTAAAATATGACAGCCCACTGCCTACTGTGGATGCCGACCTTTTGTCGCGCATGCAAGGTGCTTTGCATCGGCATTACACTATTAACAATTAACCTGTCTTTCGCCCAAACTCCCCCTCCGCCAACTGGCGGGCAAACCCCGGAGCAAAGCGGAAGCACCCCCGTTGGTGGTGGTGGGGCTCCCATAGGAAGCGGCCTATTGATTTTGATGGCAATGGGTGCTGGCTACGGCGCAAAGAAAGTGTATGATTTTAGAAAAATAGGTTCTACCACGAATTTAATGGGTGGATTTTAAACAACTATTTATTACATACTGACATAT
>CAZBDF010000095.1:0-12389 GCA_964490385.1 uncultured Lentimicrobiaceae bacterium
TTTTTCGAGTCCCGGATTCTCGAATCCGAGGATTCGGAACATCCTCGAAAAGTTATGAAAATTGCAAATTTTCTACTTTTCGGGATGACTACCAATGACCATCCCTAAAACTGATATCCAAACATCTTCAGTGACTGTTCCTTGTCGCGCCAGTCCTTTTCAACCTTAACACTTAACTCGAGGTAAACCTTTTTGCCGATGAATTTTTCGATGTCTTTTCTTGCATCAGTACCCATTTGCTTGATGGCTTGTCCATTCTTGCCAATAATGATCATCTTCTGCGTTTCACGGGCCACATATATCATGGCAGTAATCCTAACAATGTCTTCGGCTTCTTTAAAAGAGTTAACCACAATTTCTACTGAATAGGGCACCTCTTTGCGGTAGCGCAACAATATTTTTTCGCGAATAATTTCAGAAATAAAAAATCTTGTGTTTTTATCGCTCAATTCATCTTTCGGAAAATATGCCGGATGTTCCGGCAACAATTCCAATATCATATTTAACAACTGGTCAACATTAAATTTGTGCAATGCCGCAATTGGCAAAACTGATGCCGTTGGAATAAGTTCCTTCCACATCGAAATGGCCGACATAACTTCATCCTGTGCTCCTGTATCAATTTTGTTTAATGCAATGATGATTGGTATGTCCCTTTTATTTATAGCAGATGTAACCCTTTCATCAGGCGTGTTCTCTCCAAATTCAACAACATAAAGCAGGATGTCAGCATCTTCGAGGGCACTTTTTACTTCACCCATCATCGATTCATGCAATTTGTAGTGAGGTTTTACAATACCCGGAGTATCAGAAAAAACAATTTGGTAATCAGGCTTACTTAGGATTCCAAGAATTCTGTGCCTGGTAGTTTGTGCCTTGTTGGTAATCACCGAAAGCTTTTCACCTACAAGGGCATTCATCAATGTTGATTTGCCAACATTTGGGTTTCCAAGAATATTAACAAATCCTGCTTTGTGTTCCATGAAAAAAAATTAAATAATTCTTGTTTGCAAAGAAACAAATTATATCTTTGCACTCCGATTTTAAAAACGGACAAAGTTCTTTTGATAAAAATATATTGCGGGGTGGAGCAGAGGTAGCTCGGGCGTACGCCAGGTCGTAGGTTCGTCGTTGAAAGTTTTTTTATTGAGACAAGATTAAGTTCTAAAAATATATTGCGGGGTGGAGCAGAGGTAGCTCGTCGGGCTCATAACCCGAAGGTCGTAGGTTCGAATCCTGCCCCCGCTACTACAAAAGCCGGACAAATGTCCGGCTTTTTTTTTGATTTTTTTTAGTCCGGTAACTTGTTACTGGAGCAGAGGTAGCTCGGGCGTACGCCAGGTCGTCAGTTCGAATCTTACTCCAGAAATACAAACAAGCCAGATAAACGTCCGGCTTTTTTTTATTGTAACTTTGACAAAAAAGTTTAAAATGTACTTTGTTTACGTACTTTACTCCCTGAAAGATCACAAATTATACAAAGGCTCAACCTCCAATATCCAAAAAAGAATCCTTCGCCATAATTCAGGTGGCAATAAATCAACAGCACACCGCAAACCTTTTGTGCTGGTTCATGTTGAGCAATTTGATGATAAATCTATTGCAATAAAACGAGAACTTTACTTGAAAACGATAGTAGGTGGTTCTAAACTTATCGAATTTCTGAAAACTCAAAATATTCTTAGTGAACAAGGATCTCTGAACGTTGGGCAGAGTTAGCCCGGGTGTACGCTAAGTTGTTGGCCGGCCCTGCCTTCAACAGTTTCTACAAAAAATCCAGACAAATATTTGGCTTTTTTTAGAACCTTATCATTTTCCCTTAACATCAGCAAAAGCAATCCCATTTTAAAATATTTAACCCGATTGCCTTCATTTTTTTAATAGTAATTGCTAAACTTGCACACTCAATTCGTTGCGATAATTATGGTATTAATTTGATCCTAACTAATGAATATTCTCTATTATAACGATATCGATAGTTCAAAGGTAAAAAAGCAGTTCAGTAAAACGGTTGGCTTTCTTGAGAACAATGATTTTGATTCGGCCGAAATTAAAAAGTTAGCAAACAAAGGCTATTACAGGGCGAAGCTGGATTACGAAAATAGACTGCTTTTTAAATTTGCTAAATTCAACAAGCAATCCTATATCTTGCTGCTGGAAGTAATTTACAAGCACGAATACGAAAAATCGAGGTTTCTGCGAGGGGCAAAAATTGACGAATCCAAGCTTGTTGCACTAAAAAGCGAAAAGCAGGTCCCCGAAGGTGAAATAGTTGACCTGAACTTTGTAAACCCTGCTACCAATCGGTTTCATTTGCTGAACAAAGTAATTTCCTTCGATTCGGTACAGCAAAACATCTTTGCAGTAAAGCCACCGGTGGTTATCATAGGTTCGGCGGGCAGTGGCAAAACGGTGTTGACATTAGAGAAAATCAAACTGCTCAAAGGTGATATATTGTACGTTACCCTATCGCCTTTTCTGGTTGAGAATTCATCGAAACTATATTATGCCGATCACTACATCAACGAAAAACAGGATGTCGATTTTTTGAGTTTTAAAGAATATCTTGAAACTTATAAAGTAATTCCCGGAAAGGAACTTGATTACAAAAGCTTCAACGCTTGGTTGCAGCCCCGCAAACAGTCGTTTGGAATCAAAAACGGCTACAAGCTTTTTGAAGAATTCAGGGGCGTGATTACCGGGCTCGACATCACCAAACCATTTTTAAGCAAGAACGATTACCTGGGTTTAGGTATTAAACAATCGATTTTCCTGGGCGAAGAACGCGAAAAAGTATATGAAGCCTTTGTGAAATACCTGGAGTTTTTAGGCGAAAATAATTTTTATGACCTGAATGTTATTTCTCATCAATGGCTGCAGCATAGCAGGCCAAAATATGATTTTATCGTGATAGATGAAGTACAGGATTTTACTAACATCCAGTTGTATCATGTTTTAAGATCGTTAAAAATTCCGGGTAATTTTGTTCTTTGTGGCGATTCCAACCAAATTGTCCATCCCAATTTCTTTTCGTGGACAAACGTAAAAACCATGTTTTATAAGCACGATATTACCGGTAGTACTATCAATGTCTTGCGCACCAACTACCGGAATTCCATCGACATTACCACCATTGCCAATAAATTATTGTTGATAAAAAATGCCCGTTTCGGTTCTATCGATAAAGAGAGTACTTTTCTGGTGGACTCGTTGGCCGAAAACAAGGGCACTGTAAACTTTTATATCGATTCGGGCAAAATAAGGAAACAGCTCAACGACAATACCGGGCGATCTACAAAATTTGCCCTGCTGGTGATGACACAGGAAGAGAAAGCGATGGCCCGGAAAATTTTTAAAACCCCCTTATTGTTTTCTATTCACGAAGCTAAAGGGCTTGAATATGAGAACATCATCCTGATAAATTTTATAAGCAACAACAGCCGGGAGTTTAACCAGATTGCACAGGGGATTTCAAAAAAAGACATCGAAAATGAAGATATCGCTTTTTCGCGAGGCAGGGACAAAGCCGATAAGTCGCTGGATGCATACAAATTCTATATCAATTCGCTGTATGTGGGCATTACACGGGCCATAAAAAATCTCTACATCCTCGAGTCTTCGCGCAAGCATGATATATTAACATTGCTCGATCTGGTTGAAAGCAAAGAGCAAGTAAACATCAAAGCCGAAGTTTCATCGCTCGACGATTGGAAAGAAGAAGCCCGAAAGCTTGAGATGCAAGGGAAAAATGAACAGGCCGATGAGATTAAAAAATCCATTCTTGCGCTTCAAAAACCCGATTGGGAACCCATAACCCGCGAAAGCATTGTTGAACTGAAAAAGAAAGCCTTAGACCCGGATAATTACAACAAAAAAGCAAAAGACCTGGTGTTTATGTATGCCTTACTTTACAACGACAACAGAAGTATTGCAAAGCTGGCAGGGTTAAAATACAAAAAAGCAGAACATCCGGAATACGAGCGAAATTCGATCAATAGAAAGTATTATACCGACTACAACAATGATAATGTAAAAGGTGTTGAACAAAAAATACGAAAATATGGCTTAAATTATCGCGATCAATTTAATCTAACACCCCTGTTGGCTGCCATCGAAAATGTAAGTGTCAAGGTTTTGGAATTTCTGTTGGAGCAAAATGCCGACACGGATGTTATGGATAACAATGGAAGGAACCCTTTTAGGATTGCCCTGAATAAATCATATTTCTTACCCCAGACAATCAATAAACTAGTGGATATCTTTCCGCGGATACTAACCGACAGTATAAGAATAAGGGTAAACGACCGGATGGTGAAAATCCCAAAACGAAAGATGGAATATTTCCTATTGAATATTTTTATGACCCTTCAGGATGCGATTATGAAGGATTTTCGGGGGAAGTGGGATGGTGAAGGTGTGAAAGCCGGGGATATAGAAAAAGCTATTGCTCAATATCCTGCATTGCTGATGGCTGGTTACCGAAAGAAGAGAACTTATATTTCTTCGGTTTTGGCAAAAAATGAAGTGGACAGTAATAACCCCTACAACAATGCACTTTTTATCAGGATCGAACGCGGCTATTATTGTATCAATCCAGGGCTCTCCATTTTGATGGACAATGAATGGGTAAATGTATATGACCTGACCGGGCTAAGCAATAGGCGGAAGTTGACGGAGAAGGATAAACAAAAAAGATTAATAGATAGCTTGTTGGCGGATAATGAAAGAATTAGAAAAGTCAATCCTGCATTTGCAGCACAGCAGAAAAATTCGCTACTCGATTATCAACGAAAAATGGAAGATAATGCAAAACAGAGGGCTTTGGAAATTGAAGAAAAAAAGAAGTTAGTTAAAGAACGTGATGAAGTAACAAAAAACAAGATAAAGGAGCTGTTGCGGAGAAAAGAGGCAAAGGAGCGGATGGACAAAGAAAAAGAACTTAAACGGATTGATGATGAAGAAAAGCGCCGTCGGGCTGATGAAGCACAATATAAGCTGCCATTTTAATCCCCGCAGTGGCGGGATTTCCCCGTACGAACGGGACTGGCACTTCGCTCAACATTTAAGCATTTTGGTATTTATTTAGCTGCTATTTTTATTACAACCGAACGGACTTTGTTTAAGTCATTCATGTCATCCATACTGATCCATCCAGGCTAACTTCGTGTCGCAAGTTTAGGCTTCGCCGTTTCCGCACGTGCGGGACTTCGCTGTCATTAGCTTCGCCGTCATTTATTGCAATTTTATCAATGACCACCAATGCCGAAAAACCAGAAATCTTTGATTTCATTGTTTTTCGAGCATCCTCGAAAAGGTACGAAAATTGCAAATTTTCTACTTTTCGGGATGACCACCAATGCCGAAAAACCAGAAATCTTTGATTTCATTGTTTTTCGAGCATCCTCGAAAAGGTACGAAAATTGCAAATTTTCTACTTTTCGGGATGACCACCAATGCCGAAAAACCAGAAATCTTTGATTTCATTGTTTTTCGAGCATCCTCGAAAAGGTACGAAAATTGCAAATTTTCTACTTTTCGGGATGACCACCAATGCCGAAAAACCAGAAATCTTTGATTTCATTGTTTTTCGAGCATCCTCGAAAAGGTACGAAAATTGCAAATTTTCTACTTTTCGGGATGACCATCAATAAACGGAAACAGTATACATTTAGCCACTGGAACAAATTAAAGTTATCTTTGTACAAATGGCGTTTTACTTTCATTTTTCAACGCATTCCGAACTTGATCTTGTTAACCTGAAAAATTCATAAATTTTTCACTCCACTGGCTTTTCAGCCAGTGGAGCCGATTTTCCAAAGGAAAATCGAGGGTTAACCCTCGAAAATATTTTTTGTAAATATTTTCGGCCTTCGGTGATTAATTCACAAATTCATTGAATTTGTGAATTAATCAGGTTAACATTTTTGGGCCAATAAAAAAGAATAATGCTTTTAAATATTTCATTTCATTATGATTTTTACCCGCTTTTGGTGGTGGCAGCTATCGCATGGGCCACACCTATACTACTGTCGTTGTTAAGGTTAAAAAAAATTCCTATTGTTATTTTCGAGATCGTTTTGGGCTTCTTGGCCGGGAAGTTCCTGTTTGGCAACATTGGCGAAGAGGGTTTCCTTATTCTGGATTTTTTAGCACTTTACGGTTTTCTCTTCCTGATGTTTTTGGGTGGCCTCGAAATAGATGTGGATCAGATTATTGCCTCATTGCCCCACAAAAGATTAACCTGGTCACGCTTTCTTAAAAACCCTTTATTGGTGGGGCTTGCTCAATTTGTACTTGCGATTTTACTTTCGTATTTAGCAGCTTTTTCGCTGGGACAAATCATCGACATACCAAACATCTGGTATTTCTCTCTCATCATGGTCACCACTTCGGTTGCCATAGTTTTACCCGTACTGAAAAACCGTGGTGAAATTGGTAGCCGTTTTGGACAGATGATCATTATTGCCGCAGCGGTTGCCGACATCCTGAGTATTATCTTGTTCACTTTTACTGCTTTTTTATTGAAGAGCGGTTTCCACTACAAACTATTTTATATCCTTGCACTGTTCGTTCTTTTTTTCATTTTCTACAAGCTGTTCAACCGTTGGAAAATTATCCCTTCGTTTAAAAAACTAAGTTATCAGTTATCACAGGCTGCTTCTCAAATTCGGATCAGGGGCGCTATTTTGATTATCATGATTTTTGTGGTCCTGTCGCAATACATTGGGGAGGAAATTGTTTTATTGGGCGCATTTTTAAGTGGTTTAGTGCTTTCCTCGATGCTGCACCGCGAACGCTCTCTTATGCTGGTAAAGTTAGATGGGATGGGTTTTGGCTTTTTTATCCCCTTCTTTTTTATAATGGTAGGGGTAAAGTTCGACCCTTCGGCCCTTGTCGAATTTGATCAATCCCTGGTAGGTTTCCTGGTTCTTTTGCTCATCTCACTTTTCGCAATCAAAGTCATTCCTTCCTTGTTGTGGCGCCGTTTATTCGGAACTAAAAAAGCCTTTGCCGGAGGTTTTCTCATTTCATCAAGGTTGAGCCTTATTATCGCTGCATCGGCTATTGGGCTTGAGCTTGGCGTTATAACACCAGGTATAAATGCCAGTGTTATTATAATGGCAGTCATTACATGTTTTGCATCCCCTGTTATTTACAACTGGATGTCGCCGGGCACGGTTACCGAAGGAAATAAAACCATTATCATTGGTGGCAGTAGCACAGCCGTACTGTTGGCGCGCCGCTTGAATGTTCATGGTAAAAAGGCTATAATTATTGAGCAGGATAAAAAGCGCTTTCATGAAATCAGGGAGAAGGGGCTTAATGTGATCCACAGTGATGGACTTGATATAAATATTTATCGGCAATTAAAATTAATACCCGACAACTATGTTGTTATCGAAACCGGGAATGATGAGTATAACCTCCAAATCAGCCGATTGCTAAGGCATGAATACCTGCACGAAAAAATAATATCAAAATTTAGCCGGTTTTCGTTGGAACAAGATTTTAAGCAGTTGGGCATCGAAACGATTGATGTTACACAGACTCTTGCTACTGCTATCGAAAACCTGATTATCCGCCCTACCACCTATCATACACTTGTAGAATCGTTTGAAAATTTTAGTGTAGAAGAAATAACAATCACAAATAAAAATATTGACGGACAGCAAGTTGCAGAAATCCATTTCCATAAAGATGCCATTCTGATGATGCTAAAACGAGAGAACAGTTTATTTATCCCGCATGGTGAAACCTATATCAGGGCTGGGGATGTTCTTATGGTATTTGGTACCCAAACGGCTTTTGAGGATACCAGGCATAAGTTGGTTTAAATCAATAATCTCTTCAATCTTAATATTTGATTTTTCGAGAGTTTGATTTGCCTGTTTTTGATAAATTGGACGGAAAGCTTTTTCAACGTTTAGCAAATATGGCTCGCAACCTTTCATTTGCAGGAAGGTTTTTAGTGAACCGTATATTTCCTTTTCCAATCATTTTTCCAGATGACCGATGTCGGGTGTTGGATGATTGAAATCGGGTGATTGGCTTGTGAAGTGACCCCACCACCGATCAACTAATACTTCACTATCTTTCGGGTGATTATTTCATTCGCTATATTAATTCGAAGAATATAGATGCCAGGGGGACCAGCACTTAAATCTATATTCACCTCTTGCTGCCCCGGTTGTTGAAGCTGCAAATACTGGCTTTTTACACAAATCCCGGAAGGATTATAGATTTCGATTGATATGCTTTCTGGTTCAGATAAATTAAATTTTAAAATAGCATTCCCTGCTAAAGGGTTTGGTGATACTGTGAAATCATTTTCCATCGAAATATCTTCAATTGCTAAAGGACAATTTTCTTGAACCTCTCGCCAGCTATTGCATCCGGGAGCGTTACCAGTTATAGCCATAACTCCATTTGGATGTACCGTCAGGAACCCACAAACGCTTTCTATTGCACAGTCAGATAATATGGCATTCTCCACAATATACAGCATATTTATAGAGGCTGAATCAATATTTTGCAATCCATCAATATTACCCAGGACTGGATTTCCGGAAACCCATAGTGGTCCATCTCCGATTGTTGTGAGGTTAGACAAAACGTCTAAGTTAAGCAACACTTTATTATCTCCAATTGATAAACCACTATTGGTCGAAACCAAATTGTCTAGGCCACTTAAACTATACATTTCATCATTATCCCATATACCTAAACCGCCACCAATATTTGTGATGTAATGTAAGCCAACCAGGTTGGTCAAAAGGGGATTATCTGAAATTGAAATACTTCCTCCCGTAGAAGTTATTTTTTCTAAGCCAGCCAAGCTAACAAGCGAGTTGTTATATTTTATTCTAATCTCACTTCCAACAGATGCTATATTACTCAACGCATTTAATCCAATTAAGGCTGGATTATTCATGATTTTTAATGAGCCCCCAACGGATGTAACATTCTGCAAACCTGTTAAAGTTGTCAAATTAGTTTGTTGATGAACATAAATATCTCCTCCTGTCATGATAAGATTATCTAATCCCGAAAGGTTACTAAGGAGAGCATTACCTTCAATATTCAGGTCATCACCAATGGTTTGAATATTCTCCAGACCAGACAGGTTGCTTAGGAGGATATTACCCTCTATTATCAAATCACCACCAATGGTTTGAATATTATCCAGCCCCGAGAGATGAGATAGGGAATAATTGTCGATAACAATAAGATTACCCCAGATTGAGGTTAAAAATGATAGTGCATTTAAGTTTGTAATGTCATCGCCACTTATTGTGACATTACCTTCTATTTCGGTACAATCCGGGAACGCAGCATGAAAGTTATCAATCTGTCCCTGGGTAGTAAAACCAACCCCATCTTCGAGGCAGGAAATTGAGGCCTCACACACATAAACAACCTGTGCATGATTGTTACAACCTGTAGCATTGCTGATGAAATATGAGCTTGAATTTGCCAAAGCCAGGTATTCACAAATACTCTTGACAGCACAGGCAGATAACGATTCATTATAAGTTACATCTAAGTCATTTATTGACCCTGCATCAATATTATTTAAGCCGGATAAACTTGTTAGATTATCATTGTCGATAATATGCAGGTCCCCATCAATAGTACCTACATTTTCCAGCTCCATTAAATTAATTAGTGAGGAGTTTCCCTTTATTATTAAATCTCCTGCGATGGATGTAATATTTTCCAGGCCTGCCAGGGAAGTCAATAAAGGATTTCCACCATACCATTGGTCACCCACTTCAAGGTTCCCACTTATGGCTGTCAGATTTCCCAGGCCGTCCAAACTTTCCAGTATATCATTACCTGATATTCGCAAATTACTACCAAGAGAACTTAAGTTTTGAAGCCCCGACAGACTGCATAATGAACTATTTGAATGTATGTAGAGGCACCCCCCAATAGACGTTAAATTATTTAATGCTATCAAACTTTCCAGTGTATCGTTACCTACAACATCTAAATCTCCACCAACTGATTTTAAATTATTTAGCCCATTCAGGTTCTTTAGGGATGCACAAGATATATCGAGATCTTCTCCAATGGACGCTAAATTACGCAGTGCCAACAAATCTGATAAGGCATCGTTTCCGGCAATTCTCAGACTTTGATGAATGGTATCCAGTTTGTCTAATCCACTTAAACCCGTAATGGCATCATTGCCATGAATAATGATATATCCTCCTACATGATTTAATGACTCAAGGCAGGACAAACTAATTAATGCAGGGTTGCCACCATATTGCGAACTTCCTATTTTCAGGTGCCCAGAGATAGATTCTAGGTTTCCGAGACCTGACAAAGTGACCAAAGCATCATTATCAACAATCTCAAGATCACTTCCAATTGATTCGATATTATTAAGCCCGGATAAGCTGGTAAGTGCCGCATTTCCGTTAACCGATATACCCCGACCAACAGAAGTTAAACCGATAAGAGCATCAATACTTTCAAGAACATCATTATCATAAATATATAATGATCCGCCAATGGAAGACAAGTTCTCTAAGCCTGCAAGACTTGTAAGGGAATTCATACTCCTAATATTAAAGTTCCAACCTATGGATTCCAAATTATCCAGGCCGGAAAAATTTGTAAGATTGGCTGGTGTCGAGTGAGAAATAGTAAACTGACCTTCAATTGCAGTTAACACATTTAATCCGTTAAAATTACTTATATTGTCTGCCCATATTGTTACATCGCCCCCGATAATGGTACATCCCGGATAATTCACCTGAAAATCATCTATTTGCTGTTGTGTATGGAAAACTATTCCTTCGGGCAGGCATGGCTGGGCAGTTAAAAAGACCTGGGAGAAGATCAAAAGCAGGATGATTGTAAGCTTTTTCATAATGTCATTTTTATTTTACTTGCAATTATAAGCAATCTTTTCAATATTACCAAGCGCATATTACCTAATATTCAAACAGAAAATCGATTTATTTTTCAACACTTTTTGTATTGCTTTTTTTAACCTTTGAATAACATGCCAACTTGTTTATACCTCAACCTTTTCTAAATCCGAAGTCCAAATATATGTTGCTGGTTAAGCCTCAGCTTGTTTTGTTGCATCCCAAAAGTTATTATTTTTAACCAACAATTCAGGCTTTTATAAATCTGTAATCATTCCAAATTTCCCAATAGCAATGTCTTCAATAAAAAATTTTCTATTTTCGCAAGCTTACCACAACGCAAATGAAATATCTTTTCAATAAAACATTTCTCGACCACAACATTGGCAGTGTTTACGAAGGCGGCTACAGGTTGGAGGCCTTCAAAGATTTGGATGACACCGAAGTTGATGGCGAACAGTTTCTATCACTGATACATACACCGGAGTATATCAAATCGGTTAAAGACGCTTGTGATGGTGGCGAGACCATTGCCGAAGTACAGCTTTCACCGGCAAGTTATCAGGCTGCCTGCCTTGCTGTGGGGCTTTCGGTTAAGGCTTCACAGGAAGGCGATTTTGCAATCATCAGGCCTCCGGGACATCACGCTTTCAGGGAAAAAGCATCAGGGTTTTGCCTGTTCAACAACATGGCCATTGCTGCCATGAAACTTTCGCTTGAAGGAAAGAAGGTCTTTATCTTTGATATCGACGGACACCACGGTGATGGCACTCAGTCCATATTTTATGATGATCCCCGTGTGTTTTATTGTTCCATACATCAGCAAAATTCTTATCCCTACACAGGAACATTCATGGAAGTTGGTAAAGGTGCCGGACTGGGTCAAACCCTCAATATTCCAATTGCAGAAAATAGTGGTGAAAAAGATTTTTTAAAAGCTGTGGATAAAGCCATCGAAACAGCCAAAAAAGTGGATGCCGATATTATTGGGGTTTCTGCTGGTTTTGATGGCTTTAGAAAAGACCGTCTGCTCGACCTGATGTATTCCTACCATGCCTTTTACGAATGTGGCTACCGCTTGCGCAAAAATTTTAAACAAGTTTTCGCTGTGCTCGAAGGAGGGTACCACGAAGATTTGAGGATGTGTACCGATATGTTTCTTGATGGGGTGAATAAAGGTGCCAAACCTTCCAAGATCAAATGGAACCCTGAATTGTCCATAGGGTAGGGGGATTGTAAATTTTGAATGTTGAGTTTTGAATTTTGATGGTGAGTGAAGCGAAATTCCGCCACTTGCGGGGATGAATTGGGTGACAATAAACTCTTAACTTTTAACAATTTTATTCCCAGCCTAAAGTTACGCAAGCGAAATAGCTCAATCCATCCATAGAATATTTAATAATCTGTCATCTTTGAAAAAAGAAAATTAAGTTTGCTGCGTTTTATCACCTAAATTATCGGAAACAAGGATTTGCTGGCATGCGCTTGAAAATTATTGACATCTAT
>CAZBDF010000096.1:0-12323 GCA_964490385.1 uncultured Lentimicrobiaceae bacterium
GTCCCGAAAAGTAGAAAATTTTCAATTTTCGTAACTTTTCGAGGATGCTCGAAAAACAATGAAATCAAAGATTTCTGGTTTTTCGGCATTTCGTGTTTCGCGTTTCAGGTTACGCGTTGCGGGATTGAGCTATAAAATGACAGTAAGCAATCCGCATTTTTCAGCCTAATCTAATTCTAAAAAAAAAGTTGCAAGTTGCGGGTATGGAAAATCTGAGACGCAGGTTGCACGGAAAAGCACTGAACTATAAACCAAATCCGTATAACCAGCGCAAATCCGCGTCCAAAAAAGGTTGCGAGTTCGCGATCAATAAAAATTAAATACGCCATCCTCACAAATCATCTTCCTTTTCTTTTGTGTAAATCTGAGAAACTTGCCTCGCCTGGGCGGGTCAGTGGCAATTTTCCGGAAATTATTCTATAACAGAACCGATATATTAATCCCCGGAATTCGGGTTTTTCTTTAATGCTTCCTTATTAATCACCATAGTAGAAACTGCCTGGGCAATGATGGCTAAGGCAGCAATGATAGTCAACTGCGACGCATCCATAAAACCGGCAATCCCGGCTATTCCGTTAAAAAACAGAACAAGCATTAAAGCAATTATTTATTTTTTAATGGTAAAGATATGCTTTTTTAGAAATTACATATTAGGGTAGAGCCTTGTTTCCAGTGTCAACAACAAGGTATTTAATACATTTAGAGTGAATTCAAATTATTCAAGCCACTATTATCAGTAGCTTTACCAAAACAAATAATTACAAGATGAAAAAGTATATCATCATCATAATCCCTACCCTGTTTCTTTTGGCATCTGCATTGTTTATTTCGGCAAGTTTACCGAATGCTGCTCCACCTGATGAGCAGGAAATCAAAAACGGCCTTGATTACAAAAACTACCCCTTAGTCAACAAAGGCTGCATTACAAACGGATGTCATGATATGATCGCTCCAATCAGGCAACATGACTCCAAAATGGCGCAAAAGATTTACCGAAACGGTGCTAAACTGGGTGATGATAATGGTTGTGTAGTTTGCCATGCCGGCGATCCAAATTCAAATAATAAAGAAATTGCCCATCGCGATTTGATAAAATTTCCGGCATCGATGTGGGTAAATGACAAAACCTGCGGACAATGTCACAAGGAACATATTTATACCATGCACCGCAACCTGATGCAAACGGAAGCCGGAAAAATACAAGGCGCATTATGGGGATGGGGTGCTAAAAATGGCTACAAAGTTGTGTATGGAAATTACAAATTGGATGACCCGGACGGGAAGGAGCCGGCAATTGGTACCGAAAAATACAAAGCATACATGCACAAGTTGATGAACGAAAATCCGGGTGCATTTCCCGACTCTCTCCTCCTGCTCCCTGAAGTAAATATGGAAACCCTGGAAGAAATGCCGGAACAAGCAGTTTTGACCTACATCCGATCCGATTGCCAGCGCTGCCATGTGGGAGTGCGTGGTGCGCAACGTCGTGGCGATTACCGTGGAATGGGCTGTGCAGCCTGCCACTTACCTTTTGGCGATGAAGGTTATTACGAAGGAAAAGACAAGAGCATTCCAACCGACGAACCCGGCCATGTTCTGGTTCATAGCATTCAAAGTAGCCGCAAGGCTAAAGTATTGGTGAATGATAAAATCTATTCTGGCATACCGGCCGAAACCTGCGTTACCTGCCACAACCGTGGGAAACGGATTGGGGTTTCGTTTTTAGGAACTATTGAATCGCCTTACGATACACCCTGGGGAGAAGATGGTGAAAGCCAACCCAAATTGCATGGCAAACGTTACCAGTACATTCGTGACGATCATCATCACAATCCCAAAAACCGCCCCGAAAACCCTGAAGGAAGTATCCTTTGCCAGGATTGCCACTCGACAACTGACATCCACGGAAACGGTAATATTGGCGGTGCTACATTTGGTGAGGTGGAAATTGAATGTAATGATTGCCATGGCACACCCGATAGATTTCCCTGGGAGCTTCCATTGGGATGGAGCGATGAATATGGCATTCCACTAAGTAGCGAAGAAAGAGGCTTATCAGAGGACATGTTACTTCAGCAGGAAGAGGAAGGAACATTTTATGAGGCTATGGATGGTTACCTGATTTCAGCCAGGGGAAACCCTTTGGGAAACGTGGTAAAAGATGGCAAGGAAGCTATTATGCACTCGGCAGGTGGATTGGATTTTAAAATTCCTTTACTGAAAAATCTTAATGAAAATGATGAATGGCAAAATCCATTGAAAGCTACCACTGCGATGGTGAAAGTGAAAAATCATGTGCAGAATATGGAATGCTATGCCTGCCATTCGACATGGGCGGCACAATGTTATGGTTGTCATGTGAAAGTAGATTATTCAAAAGAATGTACTTCGACGGATTGGATAAGGACAGGAAATCTGCATTTTGAAAATGGCGAAACCTCTGAAACCATGGAAGGCTTTTCAAAACAGACACAGCCGGGCAAAGCCAGCGAGGGCCGCACCTACATCCGTTGGGAAGATCCTATTTTAGGCATCAATGCTGAAGGACGGGTTGGGCCGCTGATTCCGGGATGCCAGCAAATAACAACTGTGATTTCTGAAGATGGCGAACCCATCGTTTCAAATAAAATCTGGCGCACTCCTGCTGAAATGGAAAACGGCGGAGCCGAAGGACAAAAAGGCATCGACATGACACCGGCACACCCACATACCGTGAGCAGGGAAGCCAGGGACTGCACCTCCTGCCACACCAACCCCAAAACACTCGGTTACGGCATTAATGATGGAAAGTACATGCAGAATTATGATGAAGATACCTACATCGACCTGCGCTCACCTGATGGAAAAAACATCAGTAAAAACAGCACACCTCAATTTGCAGCTATTCCAGAATTGGACATGGATTTATCACAAATTGTGACTCGTTCCGGCAAACAACTGCAAACGGTCGGGCATCACTTCAAATTATCGGGGCCACTTTCGCAGGACCAACGCGAAAGGATGGAAAGAGTGGGTGTTTGCATTGCCTGTCACAAGGATATCCCTGACGGGAACCTCGCCATAAAAACGATTGTTAAAGCCGGTGGAATTTTAAATATGAGCCCGCATTTTGATGAGGAACATTCGAAGTTATTGAATAGTGATATTATGCTGGCTGCCTATGTGAGGTTGCTGGGACCGGTGGTGTTAGTTTTGGTTATTGTGGGGTTTTGGTGGTACAGGAGAAGGGGAAAAAGGGTATAGGGGATATAATGTCTTATTTAGAATATTGTAGCTTTTTTGGTAAGAAATTCGTCCTTTCTAAGTTCAAATAAGAAAATATCCAATCTTGAATATCCAATTTTGAATATCGAAATGAAGAAAGAAAAATTAATGAAATTGAATAAATTTTCTTCAATTTTTCCTTCTCTAAATTTCAAAGATTCAGTATTCGATGTTCGATATTCATTATTCAAAAAAAAAGTACAATATTTCAAGCAACCTGTTTGGTTCTGGCTCGTCCAGCTTATGGTATATAAGGGATAATGACTCTAAACTTTCTGTAATAGAAAACCCTGACAGTCCCACACGTACGGGACTGTCAGGGTTGAATCCGATAAATTTATCGAACAATCAATTTTTCTTTTAGAACACCTTCTTCAGTTTCTATCAACACAAAATAAATTCCGCTTTCAAAACCAGAAACATCAACAATGGTATTTTCCGAAGCATTAGCAGTTTCAAAAACCAATTGCCCCAGCGCATTAAAAATCTTCAAATCCGCTTTTTCAAAAGTTTTGGGTAAGGAAATGCGGATAAAACCTGTAGCAGGATTTGGATAAATCTGAATATTTCCGGTTGAAATTTCATCTTCACCTACAAGGCCGTAGCATCCGCCCCAGGAATTAGACCCACCATCCCATAATTGCTCCTCACCTATTTTTACACACGCTAAAAATGTCCACCATTCAAATTGAATAAAATCACCAAATAAACCATCTTCCATACCAATACCTTCGATATAAGACCTTGGTATTGTCGGCCATTCCTCTGATTCAAAAATCCATCTTTTTCTCATCTCGCCATTCAATATTTCTACCTCTTCAATTTCAACAACTTTGAATTCATAGCCCCCGGTAAGCCAATCCGAAACAAAAGCATCACCTACCTGGAGAGAAAAATCATACAGAAGTACAGGTTGTGAACCGTCGAGCCAATACACTTTTCTTTCAATAATATCTTCATGTATTAATCTAAATCCTGAATTAGGGATAGTGTCAATAACATAAGGAGGACAAACTTCAGTACCAAAAATGAAATTATAGGACCCCATTTTCGCATAAGTCAATCCATTAATCAGAGTATCCTCACCTGCATAAAAATAGCGGTATGCAGAATTAGCACATACCATGCATTGCATGCAATTAAGGTCATCCCAGCTTTTACCCTCTTCAATTAAAGGATGGTACTCCTGGGCGTTAATGAATTGAAATGCTGAAATGAAAATCGCGAGAAAGAGCGTTGTAAGTTTTTTCATAGTAGTATAGTTTTTTTGATTTAGAAAAATGTTTGTCCTGCAAATATAGTTTTTTTTAGATATGATGCATATGTGTCGATTTTTTCAAAAAAAACCCCGACAGAATTTTAAACTCTGTCGGGGTTAATAGTTTATATAGAAAAAGATCAGTGCCTACTTCGCATCATAAAAGCAACGCTTGGGCGAAAAAATCTTATCTTCAACCTTGAGTTGCTTGATGGCTTTATCTACATCCTTTTTGTCTAATCCTGATTTTTCTGCAATCTCACCACCCTTGAGCGGTGCATCAGAATCTTTGAGTGTTTTTAGAACTATTTCTGTTGTATTCATTTTCCTTTTATTTATAGGTTATTCTTTTCTGGCTCAATGCGTACATTTTACCATCTTTCAAGCGTCTTCGCTGGCCGTTCGAAGTTTTTCATACTCCCTATCAGCCCTGCTAAAAAATAAAAGCAAAAGCATTTACGAAACTTTTAGTGAAACTTCAAACTCACTATGGGGTTATTGTGGTTGCTCTTTGCTCCAAGCTCTACGCCCTAAGCTCTATGCCCTAAGCTCTACGCCCTAAGCTCTAAGCTTCCTAATCCAACTCATGCACTACCAAGCCGCTTCTTAGTTTCGGTTCGAACCAGGTAGTTTTTGGTGGCATAATGTTTCCGGTGTCGGCAATGTCGATTAACTGCTGCATCGAAACAGGATAAAGTGCGAAAGCTGCTTTCATCTCACCAGAATCAACACGCTTTTTCAATTCGCCCAATCCACGGATACCACCCACAAAATCGATACGGTCGGAAGTACGGAGGTCTTTAATGTCAATCTTATCCAAAATCAGGTTTGACAGGATAGTAACATCCAAAACGCCAATTGGGTCGTTGTCGTTGTAAGTTCCTTCTTTTGCAGAAAGCGAATACCAAAGTCCGTCGAGGTACATGCTGAAATTGTGTAAACTGACCGGCTTGTAAATTTCGGTACCTTTTCCTTCAACAACAAATGATTCCTTAAGGCTGGCAAGAAATTCCTTATCACTCATACCATCCAAATCAGTTACAACACGGTTGTAATCGATAATGGTTAACTGATCGTCGGGGAAATGAACAGCAAGGAAGAAATTGTATTCTTCGTCACCTTTATGATTTGGATTGTTTTTTCTCTTTTCGGCGCCAACTAAAGCTGCTGCTGCAGTACGGTGGTGTCCATCGGCAACATAAGTCGCCGGAACCTCTGCAAAAAGATCGGTCAGTTTTTTAACCACACTCAAATCATTGACCACCCAAAAGTGGTGGCCAAAACCATCGTCTGCTGTAAAATCATATTCAGCATTATGTTCGGCAACCCATTTCTCAACTATCGCATCAATTTCCTTTTTGGCTGGATAGGTAAAAAATACTGGTTCCATGTTCGCATTAGTTACCCTAACATGTTTCATGCGGTCTTCTTCTTTCACCTTGCGAGTCAGTTCGTGCTTCTTAATCACATTGTTCATGTAATCCTCCACTGCAGCGCAGCCTACCAGGCCATACTGGGTTTTTCCATTCATGGTCTGCGCGTAAATGTAGAGGTATGCCTCAGCATCCGGCACCAACCATCCATTTGCACGGAAAGCATCGAAATTCTCCCTGGCCTTGTCGTACACTGCCTGGGCGTAATGATCAACATCTTCCGGAAGGTCGATCTCAGGTTTAATAATGTGCAGCAATGAATACTCGTTTCCGGTGGCCTCTTCGCGTGCCTCTTCCGAATTTAAAACGTCATAAGGACGCGATGCAAGTTCCATTGCAATTTTTTGTGGTGGGCGTAAGCCTTTAAAAGCTTTTAATATTGCCATTTTTATATTAGTTTAAAATATTAAAAACACAAATTAGAAGTGTTTGAATTTTGCTTGTTGATTTTCGATTTAACGGGAAAGATTTTACAGGAATTCACTACTTGTCATCATAGCCTTCGCTATGGTTAGCCCGCTGAAGCGATCCAATTAAAGCACCGATCATTTTTGTTAATTCCATCAACTGACCGCGCGAATGGTCAATATCAGCTTCGCTCATATATTTTAGCCCCTCACCAATGGCGGTATAAACTACACACTCACGTATGGAGCTTTTAGCCATTTTCAGGTAATAAATAAACTGGGTTTTATTGCGTGAGGAACCTTCGGCAATTTGCAGGGCAATGGCCTGCGCCGCATTCACGAATTTAATGGTTAGTGTTTGAAGCTCATGTTCGGGGAAAAGTGCAGTGGTAGTGTGGACCCACTCAACATAATCCAAAGCTTTATGATAAACCCTTAAGTCTTCAAAGCGAAAAAAGGTCATTGGTTTTTCAGCATGATTTTCCATAGGTAGCAATATTAGTTGGGGTTAGTAAATATTCTACAAAAATACACAAAATCAGACCTGGAAACTTATGAATCTCCAGACCTGATTCTGTGGGCGAAATTAATAAAATTATTTATTTACCTGAAAAGTAGTATCTCCATTTTCAAAGTAGTTAACAATCTGGTTGGCAGAAGCTATTCCGGCATTAATATTTGCTTCAGCAGTTTGAGCACCCATCTTTTTTGGTGTAAAGAAACATCTGCCTTCAAAACTGGATTGGATTTCCTCAGCACAAACAGGTGCTACGTCTGAAAGGTATATAAAATCTTCCCTTTCGGCCATGAGCTTTAACAAACCATCTTCATCAATTACCTCTTTGCGGGCTGTATTTACCAAGACAGCATTTTTTGGCATTTTTGATAACAACTCAAAGCCAATGGATTTTTTGGTATGCTCGTTTGATGGAATATGCAGCGATATATACTGACAAGTGGAGTACAACTCATCAGCAGAAGCAAGTGGGGTAACGCCATCCTTCTCGATTATTGCATCGTCAACGAATGGGTCGAAAGCATAAACCTTCATTCCAAATCCTTTGGCGATGTTAGCGACGTAGCGACCAACGTTTCCATAAGCATGGATACCGATGGTTTTTTCACGAAGTTCGGTTCCTGATTTACCGTTAAACTGTCCACGTGCCATAAATACCATCATGCCAATGGCCAGTTCAGCCACAGCATTTGAGTTCTGCCCTGGAGTGTTCATAGCAATAATGCCTTTTGCAGATGCGGCAGCCAGGTCGATGTTATCGTAACCTGCCCCGGCCCTAACGATGACCTTCAAATTATTAGCAGCGGAAATTACGTCAGCATCGGCTTTATCGCTGCGGATAATCATTGCGTCAACATCAGCAACAGCTTTAATTAAATCTGCTTGTTCAGCATATTTTTCGAACAAAACGAATTCATAACCAGCAGCGTCAACAACTTTTTTAATCTCGGCCACAGCAGCGGGTGCAAATGGTTTTTGAGTAGCAACAAGTATTTTTTTCATAATTCTTCCCTCCTACTATTTAGTTTTCATTTGTTCGAATTCACGCATGGCATCAACAAGTGCCTGTACACTTTCTAGTGGCAAAGCATTGTATGTTGAAGCACGGAAGCCTCCAACAGAGCGGTGGCCTTTTATTCCCAGCATTCCTTTTTCGGTAGCAAAATCAAGAAATTCCTTTTCAAATTCCTTGTATTCGTCAGTCATTACAAAACAGATATTCATTAATGAGCGGTCTTCCTTATTAATAACCGTTCCTTTAAACATTGGGTTGCGATCGATTTCATTGTACAAGAGACCGGCCTTATGAATATTTTTCTTTTCCATTTCGACCAAACCTCCCTGAGCTTTGAGCCACTTGAGGGTTTGCAATGCAGCAAAAATAGGAACTACAGGAGGAGTATTGAACATCGATTCTTTATCAATATGGGTTTGATAGTTAAGCATTGTAGGAATGTTGCGCTCAACCTGGCCTAAAATCGAGTTTTTGATGATTACAAAAGTAACACCGGCAGGGGCAAGATTTTTCTGGGCACCACCATAAATAATGGCATATTTTGAAACATCAAGCGGACGGCTGAAAATATCTGAAGACATATCGGCAACCAAAGGAACATCCACATCCATGTCTTCCCTGATTTCAGTCCCGTAAATTGTATTGTTGGTGGTGATATGGAAATAATCTACATCCGTGGGAATGCGGTATCCTTTAGGGATATAATTAAAAGTGGTGTCTTCGGATGAACCAACAACAGTAACTTCGCCAAATAATTTAGCCTCTTTAATGGCTTTTTTCGACCAGGCACCGGTGTTGAGGTAAGCTGCCTTTGATTTCATCAGGTTGTAGGGCACCATGGCAAATTGTGTACTGGCTCCACCACCGACAAAGAGAACTGAATAGCCTTCAGGGATTTTGAGCAACTCTTTAAAGAGCGCTACCGCTTCATCTACAACAGCAACAAACTGCTTACTACGGTGCGAAATTTCCATTACAGAAAGCCCTGTTCCGGCAAAATCTTTTATTCCTTTGATGGTTTCATCAATCGTGAATTGCGGCAGGACTGAAGGCCCTGCATAAAAATTGTGTTTTTTCATATCTCAACCTGTTTAAGTTTTGTTTACTAAATGTTTTGAAATTAGGGCGCAAAGGTAAAATATTTTACATGAATTAATAGCTGGTTTTGAAGTTAAAAGAACGATTATTTTACCGTTTGTCGGAATTTGTAAGGTGATGGGAATTGTAGAAAAAAATTGAAGTGAAATTCGTGATAATTACAAAGATGCGCCAGTCAAATTTCAAACTATATCACGTTTGCCTGATATTATGAATCCTCTACGAGGATTTCCATGATATTTCCTGATACATAGTTACAATTCTGCAACCCTGCCTCTCGGCAAGGCGGGCTCTACGAGGTAAGTTCTCAAAACATAAACAAGCCTACCCTTACTGAATTTTTTTAGAGTTTTTGCCAGATTTCATTGAGAGTTTTCACGGGGATTATACCTCGTAGAGGTTTCAGAATTGTAGAAAATATGATGAAAACAGGACAAAATCCTCGTAGAGGATTCATAGTTTTTTGGTGAAATACCTCTTAGGTAATTCGTCTAATACGGAATTATGCCGTACATTTGCAATTCCAATCAAATAAACTAAATTATGGCCACTTTAGAATTAAATAGCGAAAAAGCAAGGTTTGACACACGGCTAACAAAAGAGCAAAAAGTTTTTTTCGAACGTGCAGCCCGGTTGGGTGGATTTAGGAGTCTTACCGATTTTGTGATATTAACAGTCCAGGAAAAGGCAAAAGAAATAATTGCTGAGAAAGAACAAGTTTTGGTTTCTCAAAGAGACAGTGAGATATTCTTTGATGCAATAACAAATCCTGCAAAGCCAAATCAAAAACTTGCCGAAGCTGCAGATGAATACAAGAAACTTGTCTCGAAATAATGTATATATCCGAGATTTTAAAACCAGGCCATAACAAAAAGGCGTTCTCGTGTGGAATAGGAATGCTTGATAATTATTTACAAAAACAAGCAAAACAAGACATTAGCAGAAAGCTTTCAGCTTGCTTTGTTATCGTTGATACCGAATCAAACCTTTTAAAAGGATATTACACCCTATCCAATAGTAGCATCCCACAAAAGCTAATTCCAGGTAATTTCAAGAAAAAGCTTCCGAAATCATATTCATCCATTCCAACAACCTTACTCGGCAGATTGGCAATTGACCATAGATTTCAAGGAAAAGGATTTGGCAAATCATTACTCTTAGATGCATTAAAAAGAAGTCACGATATTTCGAAAAACATGGGCTCGTACGCGGTAGTAGTGGACCCATTAGATTTAAGTGCAGAAGGGTTTTACAGCAAATATGGTTTTATAAAGCTCCCGGATGGCGCAAAAATGTTCCTGCCAATGGGAACAATAATGAATTTATTTCCCTGACGGAGCAAGCCCCCCTGCTTCTTTAGGCGGCTTACTGTTCAGGTCATCGGTATTTACCCTTAGGTCCAAATCCCGGTGCAGCACCCATTTTTCATCCTCAAAAATAAGCCCGTCATAGGTGCTATAATCGGGTACCATGGCTTTGTACATCCTGCCCATTTGCGGGTTGTTGCCAACCAGGCGGTTAAAAACAATCATCCCAGCCTTCTTCTTTTTGCCGGGCAATGGATGTTTCTCGTATTTCAAATGCAATGGAACTTCTTCGGCATATTCAAAAGTTACCCGGTCCTGAATCTTTTTATCATCCATCACAAAAATGGGCTTCCCAAAATATGGAGCACCTGAATCATCAAAATCGAGAATTTCAATCACACGCTTTGCTTTTCCTGGTTCTGTGCCCATCCACCCCAGCAAAGTATAAATTTTATTTTTACCTGAGTTTTTCTCAATCAATTTGTAATAAACGGCACCCGGCCATTCATCAATCGACAGTACTTTTAAAACATCAGTATTAGCTTTTTTATATCCCAATGTGAAGATAGTATCAGGCAGCCCATCCCTATCAAAAAGCTGTATAAAACCAGAATAATTGTACAACTCATCTGAAAGTGGGAATGCCCAGGTTATTAATCTGAACCTGCCATCATCTTCATTTAAAGCTTTTAAAAATGCTAAAGTATCGATGGCAACATAATCATTATAGCTTGTTTCCAAAAGTTCGGCCATTAAAACCTTAATCTTATCGTCAGTCGCAAATTTTACGGAATCAGGATTTTTTCCATAGAGCTGTTTTGCAAGTGATTGAAGGTTTTCAATAGCTTGTTTATCAGTTTGTGAAAACAAACATCCTGAAAAAAAAGTAAATATAAGAAACAGAAATAGGGAGCTTTTGAGCATTTGTGTGTATTTTTACCCAAAACGATATTTCTATTTGTTTATTTTTGAAAAAAAATTGTAGCCGCCCAATGAACATCATCAACAGAATAAATGCATTTGCCAAACTGGGGGACATCCTGCGAAATCCTGATGCCTCGCATTACCACAGTTTTAAAAGCGAGATCGTACAACTGCATAACCTGATTTTAAGCAGTACCAACTACAATCCATGGTTTACGTCCGACAATGTAAAAAATGCAATTTCCGCAATTGGGCAAAGTTTAAAAACCGCTAAGATTGAAAAATGGCTGTGCAGTTACCATGATAAAAAACTTGAACCCTTTAAACCCAACACCATTGGTGTGGTGATGGCCGGTAATATCCCCTTAGTTGGCTTTCACGATTTTATGTCGGTTTTGCTGTCGGGACAAAAAATTTTGGCAAAACTTTCATCTGACGACAAGCATCTGTTACCTCTGCTGGCAAAAATCCTGGTTAAAATTGAGCCGGAATTTGGAAAACACATTGCCTTTACTACTGACAAACTCGAAAGTTTTGATGCCATTATAGCAACAGGCAGCAACAATACTTCCAGGTATTTCGATTACTATTTTGGTAAATACCCCCACATCATTCGTAAAAACCGAAATGGAATTGCTGTATTAAGCGGCGAAGAAACCAGCTCAGATTTTTTAGAATTGGGCAAGGATATTTTTTCGTATTTTGGTTTGGGTTGCCGCAATGTTTCAAAGTTTTTTGTGCCTAAAGGATACAATTTTGATAAATTCTTTCAATCCATCGAAGATTACAAAAATACTATCAACCACTCGAAGTATGTAAATAATTACGATTACAACAAGTCGATATTCCTGGTAAATAAAGTTGCACACCTCGATAATGGATTTCTGCTATTGACTGAAAACACAGCTTTTAGCTCACCAATTTCGGTGATATATTTTGAAGCGTATGATGATTTTGGTGCGATGTACAACAGCATACAGGCGCAGCATGAGCAAATCCAGTGTATTGTTTCCATCGATAAAAAGATAACAAAACGTATTGGGCCGGGTCAATCGCAAATGCCGGAGCTTTGGGATTATGCTGATGGGATTGATACCATG
>CAZBDF010000097.1:0-12306 GCA_964490385.1 uncultured Lentimicrobiaceae bacterium
ATCAACATGATAAATCTAAAAATGTGGATTTTATCAAAACTTTCGGACACTTATGTCCTTGGTAACAAAAACTCAGTACGCAGGAATAGAAGTGCATAAAGTTATTATCCATCTTTTCAGGCACATCAGCGAAAAGTATTTCACGGATTTTGAAATGTTTGATGAAGGTGGCTATTGGGAAAGCAATGATGTAAAAATATTGGAGGAGAATTTCAGGAAATACAATTACCTGATAGACAGCTTTGCTTTTGCCCTTGAAAACTCCCCAAAAAATGTTGGTGAGAACCTGGAAGATTATCTAAAAAGGATGTTCATGAAAATACACAAGAACATAAAGGATAAGAAACTTTGATTTTGGGTTTGGCCTGTAGCCACCATAATTAATACCAGCAACTGCTTTCCTTGCAAAGTGATTACTTGCCTAGACTGCAAAGCTGGCACCCCTTATCCACTAATACTATCAGAAATCCGGCGACAGAAACGAGTCAGTATGGATGTAAGATTTTTGATATGTGATCTCGGTAAACTCACATCGATATCAAACAACTTACATTTTTGATGGAAAGATTTAATCTTTAAAAACTTCCTTCAAATCGATGGTAACATTATTAAAAATATTCACCTTAACTTCGGAATCATCAGCGAACATGCCAACCATCTGGTATTTCCCGCTGCTATTCAAAAGAAAAACGTTCACGCTTTTACTCTCGGGATAGACAATCCAATATTCCTTCACGCCATGTTTCTCGTAGAGGCGGTATTTATTCTCAATATCATGTTTTGCAGTTGCAGGTGAAATAATTTCGATGATTAAATCAGGAGGCCCGATACAACCCTTTTTGTCTAATTTAGTTAAATCACAAATTATGGATATGTCGGGCTGTACTACAGTGTAAACCTGCTCGTCTAGAATCTCGTTGGGATTGTTTGGCAACCGTATATCGAATGGGGCAAAATATGCTTTACAGGGATTATCCGAAAGTTGATTCCCAATTTCTAAATAAAGATTTGCTGCAATTTCCTGGTGGATACGCAATGGGGCAGGGGTCATCAAATTGATAAAACCATCAATGAGTTCCCGTCTTTTATCATCCATCCAGGTGAGGTAATCTGCGAAAGTATAGCGCTTTTTTAAATCAAGATGAAGAGTTTCCATAATTAATAGTTTTTACAAATATATAAAATTCGGATAAAGCACAAGTTGGAGAGATTACAGATCAAACATCTAAAATCTAGCATCCATACGGACTCCTTACAGTCGTCGGACACCTGACATTTTTTTTTGAATCATGAATATCGAACATCCAATATTGAATATTGAATTAAGAACAAATCCGTCCACACCTCATTTTCCCCTATACACTCTATACACCCTATCCACCCTATTTCCCTTTTTCCCTTATACCAAATACCCTATACCATTTCCACAGATCCTAACCAGGGCTGCCATCCCCATTGTGTTGATCATCTGGCGTTTGATCCATTCGTGTAACTATCATAGTATTTACAAGGCATTGCTCTGGTTTCTGGGGCTTTCATCCCTTTTCTTGCATCTTCTATGAAAAAGAATCTCGAATCTCGAATATCCAATCTTGAATTAAGATTAAAAAAAACATGCGGCATCACAATCCCTTATTCCCCCTATAAACCCTATCTACCTTATTAGCCTTCTCACCCATTTAAAGATTTACGATTGATGATTAACCCGTCTTCACTTCGTTTCGGCGAGGCAGGCGATTGAAGATTTTTGATTTAAGAAATATCCGGCTTCACAATCCCCTATTCCCCCTATAATACCAATTGTTAATTGAAATGCGCTGAAAGCCATTTCAATGTTACAATGGTTAATGCCGTCGTAGATTCAAAGTGCCATTATGAATAAGATGAAATAATGGCGCATTTTGAATCACATACGGTATAAACCCTATCCACCCTATAAACCTTATTCCCCTTCTCACCCAACAAAAAAAGGGACACCTCCCGGTATCCCTTCATTATTTTAATTTGCTTTAGTTTTTAAAAGCAATATACATTCTCTTCAATCAGCTTCTCGGCAATTCTCCGGCGGGCATCTTTTACATTTACCGGGGCTACTTTTGTGAGGTCTTCGATATGAGTGGTGAGCAAGTCACGCTGCTCACCTTCGGCAAATGAGTTGATGGCATCGAAAGCACTTTTGCGGATGGAGGATGCAGCATCGTAAACAAATATGTCCACCATATCTTTGTAAAGGGCAACTGCTTCAGTACCTTTCATGCCTTCCAGTTTTTCGAGGCGGAGCAGTGATGATTCGGCCGGGAATACCTGCATGATGATATCCGAAACATTAAACAGAATTTCCTGTTCTGAAGTCAGTTTGCGTTTGAAAGTCTCCGAAGCCGTGCCCATCATCAGCAAGGCAGCTTTTTTGAAGTTGCGGATGTAATATTTCATTTCGCCATAATAGTCGGTAGGAACCTGCTCAGTTGAAGGTTCTGAAAGTTCTTTAAGCAAAGTGTTAGAATAACGGGTAACATCAAAGCCTTCCTTCAATGCCTTTTTAATAGTTGTATCCACAACCAGCAGGCGGTTGATCTCGTTGGTACCTTCAAAAATACGGTTAATCCTCGAATCGCGGTAAGCACGGTCAACGGGAGTTTCCGAAGAAAAGCCCATGCCGCCAAAAATCTGTACCGCCTCATCAACGATGAAGTTCAACGATTCTGACCCAAACACTTTCAAGAAAGCTGCTTCAATGGCATATTGTGCAATTCCATCGATGGTGGCCTGGCCTTTTTCGTAGCCTTCTTCCAACAGCAAATCAATGGTAGAATCAATATTATCGCTCACACGATATACCGAAGATTCAGTAACCCAGGTTTTAATTACCTGCTCGGCCAATTTATGTTTAATGGCGCCGAATGATGAAATTTCGGTTCCAAACTGTCTGCGTTCATTGGCGTAATTTACTGATTGGGTAATGGTACGTTTTGCAGCACCCAGCACAGTTCCACCCAGTTTGATCCTTCCCATGTGCAGGATATTCAAGGCAATGCGAAATCCCTGGCCTCTTTTACCCAGCAGGTTTTCGACCGGCACTTTGCAATCGTTAAAGAAAATCTGTACAGTTGACGATCCTTTGATCCCCATCTTCTTTTCTTCCGGATTAAATACGATGCCCGGATAGTCGCGCTCCACAATGAAAGCACTCATCACACGGTCATTGTCGATCTTTGCAAAAACTGTCAATACATCAGCAAAACCACCATTGGTGATCCACATTTTTTGGCCATTGAGGATGTAATGCTTGCCATCTTCAGTTAAAACAGCTTTTGTTTTCCCGGAATTCGCATCCGATCCGGCGTTGGGCTCGGTGAGGCAATAGGCTGAAGTCAATTCACCCGAAGCAAGAGCAGGCAGGTATTTTTGTTTTTGTTCGTCGTTACCATAATAAACAATAGGCAGGGAACCGATACCAGTATGTGCCGAATAGGCAACCGAGAATGAATATCCGGCACCCATGTATTCGCTGGCAAGCATCGACGTTACGAAAGACTGGCCGAAACCACCATATTCTTCAGGTACAGATATGCCAAGCAGTCCGAGTTCACCGGCTTTTTGAAGTACGTTTTTCATCAGGCCTTCTTCCTGCGCATCAATATTGTCGAGGATAGGATAAACTTCCTGTTCCAGGAAATCAGAACAGGTTTCCGCAATCATCTGTTGCTCTTCCGAAAATTCCTCAGGAATGAAAATATCCTTGGCTTCAGTTTCTTTGATCAGAAACTCACCGCCTTTTAAAATGTTTTCTTTAGCCATTGTGTAGTAATATATTGTTAAAAATTGCGTGCAAAGGTAACATTCGCAATTAATAAAACAAGGTATGTACAGATGTTAGATATTAGTAATTAGTGTCCGTCTATTAACTAATTTTTTTATTTCAAAGTGAGGACTAAATCCAAAATCTAAAGCTCTAAACTCAAAATAATATCAAATATTCAAAAGTTAAATAATTAAAACATTAACACTTGATAAACAACTATATCATAGCTATTCAAGGGATGCAATGGATGGTATGAATATGTATTTTGAAATTCGGATTTTATTATTTGAATTTGTTTTGGATTTTGATTTTAGAAATTTGAGCTTCAATCACGAAAGATTTCGACTTTATGGACATACATAGGGGCTAATTAAGGTGTTGGTAGTTTTGTCTAAAATAATTTATTGGAGGCACGATTAAAAGAAAAATGTACTTTTGCGCTCCATTTAAAAAATCACTATGACATTAGAAATTTTAATACCTGCGGCGGGACTGGCAGTTATCCTTTTTCTTATCATCCGGTATCACGTCTCGATAATCCTTTTTTTAGTCAAGCTTTATTATGGCAAATACAATCCACGATATGTAAAAGTCCATAAGAACTTCACCGGAAAAAGTCCGTATGCTTATTGTATCAAAGATGATTTTATTAATCACATTTCAGGGTATTACGGTAAATTAAAACCTAATGAGATTTTTAAATCAAACAATGAAATTGAGTTTGGCTCATTGCCCTTTGCCAGTAAATACCAAAAATTATTAAGATTGAAGGGGAAGCCTTTTTGTGTGAATTTAAATGGCAATAAATTTTTCGATTTTAAAATATTTGGTTACCGTGATGAAATGATCGGCAAAAGGATCAGGGCGAATTTTATTTTTGTTGATAAGAGGTTTGTTATGGGTGAATATTCACTTAAGACTCCTGATAAAGCCGGTATCGAGGAATTATCTTCAGTTTTGCAGAAGAAATATTTGGGGGGACAAAAAACAGATAGTGATAACTTTATTATCGAAGGAGCCAATAAAGTAAACGTGCTTTTCGAAAATACCGGATTTAACTTATCGATAAAATACCTCTACCAGGGAAATGAAGATATGAACTTGATGTTGGATGATTTTTGGAAAAAATCGATTTATGTGGTGCCGGATCCGGTTGTTGACATTGAGTCTGATTTGATGGACAAACTATAAAAAAAACGGGTCAAAATATTTTGACCCGTTTTTTTTTAAGCTGGAAGCTCTTTTGTTTCCTTTTCAGCTTTTGTAATCTTTATATCCAATTCTTCATTGTCCTTGTCGGTGAAGTCAAGCATTATCGAGTCGCCTTCTTCCAAGGCACTCCTAATAATCTTCTCAGCAAGTGGATCTTCAATAAACTTTTGAATTGCACGCTTTAAGGGCCTGGCACCAAATTGCTCATCCCATCCCTTTTCGACAATAAAATCTTTGGCTTTCTCGGTAATTTCCATTTGATAACCCAAATCATTTAGCCTGGTATAAAGATGCTTCAATTCGATATTGATGATCTTATGGATGGATTCACGTTCGAGCGAATCAAAAATTACAATATCATCAATTCTGTTAATGAATTCAGGAGCAAAGGTTTTTTTCAGGGCATTTTCAATCACTCCTTGTGCATGTTTTCCTTTACCCGATAATTTCGAAGAGGTATTAAAACCTACTCCACTACCAAATTCTTTCAATTGTCTTGACCCAATATTTGAGGTCATGATGACGATGGTATTTTTGAAGTCAATCTTCCGGCCCAGGCTATCAGTGATCAATCCATCATCAAGCACTTGCAGCAATAGATGATACACATCAGGATGCGCTTTTTCGATTTCATCTAACAATACAATAGAGTAGGGCTTGCGGCGTACCTTTTCTGTTAACTGGCCACCTTCTTCATATCCAACATATCCGGGAGGGGCACCCACAAGGCGCGTAACAGCAAACTTTTCCATATATTCGCTCATGTCAATCCTAACCAATGCATCTTCCGAATCGAAAAGATACCTGGCAAGAACTTTTGCAAGGTGGGTTTTTCCAACACCTGTTGGGCCAAGGAAAATAAATGTACCGATGGGTTTATTTGGATCCTTTAAGCCGGCACGGTTCCGCCGGATTGATTTCACAACTTTTTTAATGGCATCTTCCTGTCCGACTACAGAACCCTGCAATTCAGTTTCCATTTTTACCAGACGGTTGCTTTCGGTTTGTGCAATCCGGTTTACCGGCACGCCTGTCATCATGGCAATTACTTCGGCAACATTTTCTTCTGAAACTGTTTCACGGTTAATCCGGGAATCTTCTTCCCATTTCTTTTTTTCAATTTCCAATTCATCCTGAAACTGTCTTTCCATATCCCTGAAACGTGCAGCTTCTTCAAATTTCTGACTACCGATTGCTTTCGATTTTTCCAGTTTCACCTCTTCAATGCTGGTTTCAACCTGAATGATCTTCGAGGGAACGTGCATATTTGTGATATGGACCCGTGAGCCTGCTTCGTCCAGTGCGTCGATTGCTTTGTCCGGCAAATACCTGTCGCTCATGTAACGGTTTGTCAGGGTAACACATGCTGATATGGCTTCATCAGTATATTTCACAAGGTGATGGTCCTCGTACTTCGATTTGATGTTATGCAAGATTTCTTTGGTCTCATCAACAGAGGTTGGGTCAACCAAAATCTTTTGGAAACGTCTTTCGAGTGCGCCGTCTTTTTCGATGTACTGCCGGTATTCATCAAGTGTTGTTGCTCCTACACATTGGATATCCCCACGTGCAAGTGCCGGCTTAAACATGTTTGATGCATCCAGTGATCCTGATGCATTTCCGGCACCAACGATAGTATGGATTTCGTCGATAAACAAAATGATGTCAGGATTTTTTTCCAATTCGTTCAATACGGCTTTCATCCGTTCTTCAAACTGACCACGGTATTTTGTTCCGGCTACAATTGATGCCAGGTCCAGGGTTACAATCCTCTTATTAAATAAGGCTCGCGAGACTTTACGCCCAACAATCCTTAGTGCCAACCCTTCAGCAATTGCTGATTTACCAACACCAGGCTCACCAATCAAAATTGGATTGTTCTTTTTACGGCGGCTTAAAATCTGGGCAATTCTTTCCAGTTCTTTGTCCCTGCCAACAATAGGATCAAGCCTGTCATCTTCGGCCTGCTTTGTTAAATCCCGGCCAAAATTATCCAGTACCGGGGTTTTCGATTTTGTATCAGCAGGCTTTTTGGGAGCCTTTGAGAACCTTTTTCCCTCATCAAATTCATCGTCCATTGAGCTTCCCGGAAATTCATCACGAGGCGATTCCAGCGGCGGGTTGTTGCCCTCCATCTTTTCTGGATCGCTTGTCATTATTGCCTGTAACTCTTCTTTAACGCTATCATAATCCACACCATATCTCTCAAAAGTTTTGGTTACAATATTGTCTTCATCCTTCAGAATAGCCAATAACAGATGTTCGGTACCGATTAACTCGCTGTTATATAACTTTGCTTCAAGGTAAGTTAATTTGAGGGCACGTTCGGCTTGTTTGATTAACGGCAGGTTTTCTATAGTTTTACTTCCGGGCGTGAAACTTGGCGCAATCGAGCGCTCAATGCTTTTCCGGTAATCTTTAAGGTCAACACCAAGGTAATTCAGTATTTGAACTGCCAATCCTTCACCTTCACGTAAAATCCCTAATGCCAAATGCTCAACACCAATAAAATCATTCCCTAATCTTATAGCTTCTTCACGGCTGTATGTGAGCACATCTTTAACACGTTGCGAAAATTTAGCTTCCATTTATAGTCTGTTTGCAAAATGATAGAACAAATAACGTTCCAAATGTAAAATAAATATTTTAAGTCAGTTGTATTCCGAGTAGTGATAAAAACATCGAAATATTTAGTTTTTAGTACTTTAAAAAATCAACCATAGTAACAATACTTGCGTAAGTATTGTTCATCTGCAAAAATACTTTCTATTGATGGGATAAATTCGCAGAAACCCTTATTTTATCAACAGTTTGATGTTTATAATAATTGCTTACAACTACAATTGATAGAAGATTATTTTGTACTTTTGTACACAGTTTTAGAAATTTGTATTTTACTAAATTTGAATTAGTTAGGAGATGGACAACAATCAAGAAGGAGAAAAGATAGTTAAGGTAAATATTGAGAATCAAATGAAGTCTGCCTACATTGATTACTCAATGTCGGTAATAGTGTCACGGGCACTGCCTGATGTAAGGGATGGTTTAAAGCCGGTCCACAGGAGGATACTTTATGGAATGCTTGATTTGGGCGTATTTTCGAACCGGGCATATAAAAAGTCGGCAAGGATAGTAGGGGAGGTGCTGGGTAAATATCACCCACATGGTGACACATCTGTTTATGATGCTATGGTGCGGATGGCACAAACATGGTCATTGCGGTATCCACTTGTTGACGGACAGGGAAACTTTGGCTCGATTGATAATGACAGTCCTGCGGCCATGCGTTATACCGAGGCAAGGCTCAGGAAGTTATCCGAAGAATTGTTGGATGACATCAATAAGGAGACTGTTGATTTTCAGTTGAACTTTGATGATTCGCTGAAAGAGCCTACAGTACTTCCGGCCAAAATACCAAACCTGTTAATTAACGGTACTTCAGGTATCGCCGTTGGTATGGCCACCAATATGGCACCCCACAACCTGACAGAAGTGCTGAATGGTACAATTGCTTATATCGAAAACAATGATATCACCATTGATGAACTGATGCAGTATATCAAGGCACCGGATTTTCCAACAGGTGGTATTATTTATGGATACGATGGTGTTAAGGATGCTTTTGAAACCGGCAGGGGCAGGATAATGATGAGGGGCGAGGCAACCATCGAAACAACATCCTCTGGCAGGGAACAGATAATCGTTACTTCTGTGCCTTACCAGGTGAACAAAGCAGAGATGATCAGAAAAACCGCCGACCTGGTCAATGATAAAAAATTAGTCGGCATAAGTGATATCCGCGATGAATCAGATAGAAATGGTATCCGTGTAGTTTATGATTTGAAAAGAGATGCCGTTACCAATGTAGTGCTCAATAAACTCTATCAATACACTGCGCTCCAAACATCCTTTAGTGTAAATAATATTGCACTCGTTAAGGGGCGTCCAAAGCAATTGAATTTAAAAGAGATCATTGGCCACTTTGTTGATCACCGACACGAAGTAGTAGTCAGGAGGACCGAATATGAACTGAGGGAAGCTGAGAAAAAGGCACACATCCTCGAAGGTTTGCTGATTGCACTGGACCACCTTGATGAAGTGATAGCACTGATCCGAAGCTCACAAACTCCTGAGCTTGCCAGGGAAGGGTTAATGTCTAACTTTAACCTTTCAGAAATCCAGGCAAGGGCGATCCTCGACATGCGCCTGCACAGGCTTACCGGACTTGAGCGTGACAAGATCAAGAACGAATACGCCGAGTTGATGAAGAGAATTGAGCATTTTAGAAGTATCCTGGCAAGTGAGGAGATGCGTATGGATATCATCAAAGAGGAACTAAAAGAAATACTTGAAAAATATGGTGATGAACGCAGGACAAGGATTGAATATTCGGCCAGCGATTTCCGTATTGAAGATACTATCCCTGATGAAGAAGTGGTAGTGACCATCTCGCACATGGGATATATTAAAAGAACACCATTGACTGAATATCGGGTTCAGAACAGGGGTGGGCGAGGAGCTCGCGGTGGAGCAAGCAGGGATGAGGATTTCCTGGAATACCTATTTGTTGCAACCAACCACAACTATATGTTGTTCTTTACCGAAAAAGGAAAGTGTTATTGGCTGCGTGTATTTGAGATACCCGAAGGAACGAAAGTATCCAAAGGCAGGGCCATCCAAAACATGATTAATATTGAGCCTGATGATAAAGTGAAGGCATTCATCAATATCAAAGACCTTAAGGATGAAGAGTACATTCAAAATAACTTTATTATCCTTGCATCCAAAAAAGGTGTAATCAAAAAAACTTCCCTTGCACAATATTCCCGCCCACGGCAAAATGGCATCATAGCCATCAATATCAGGGAAGGGGATTCATTGCTAGAAGCCCGTCAAACAAACGGTTCCAACGAAGTTATTATGGCGTTGAAGTCGGGGAGGGCCATTCGTTTTAACGAATCAAAGGTCCGCCCAATGGGACGCAATGCTTCCGGTGTACGCGGAATAACCCTGGCACACAAAAAGGATGAAGTGATTGGAATGATTTGTCTGGAGAATGAAGAGTATAATGTGCTTGTTGTTTCAGAAAACGGTTATGGTAAAAGGTCAAGTTTGGAGGATTACCGTATTACAAACAGGGGTGGAAAAGGTGTTAAAACAATTAACGTCACCGAAAAAACAGGAAACCTGATAGCTATAAAAAATGTTACCGATAATGATGATTTGATGATCATCAACCGCTCTGGCCTGGCTATTCGCCTTTCGGTTTCTGCACTACGGGTTATGGGACGTGCTACTCAAGGAGTTAGATTGATCAACTTACGCGATGGGGACATTATAGCTGCCGTAGCAAAAGTGCAGGTTGAAGAAGGACATGAGGAAGAAGTTACTGAAAATGGTACGGAAATACTTGAGGGAAATGATGATGCTGTTATAAATGACGGTGAAGATCAGATTGAGAATGAAGGTCCTGTTGAAGAAGGAGAGCCGCAGGTTGACGCTTAATTGGACAGATTTCAAATTAACGCGTTTTTATAGCAAATTTCGTTTAATTTTTAACTTTGCCACGCTAAATTAATCAAAGAAAATAGTTTGGTATAGCAATTGTAAAGAAGATCACAGTAATTCAAAAACAAATACAATGAGAAGACTTGCAGTTTTAATTTTAATGATGACAATAGTGGTTGGCGCCTATGCACAGCCAAATAAAAGAACCAGTGCATACAATTATCTTAGGTATGGAAAGCTTGACAAAGCAAAGGAAGCCATAGATGACGCATCTGTACATCCTAAAACCATGAACGATTCCAAAACCTGGTTTTACTACGGGAAAATCTATTTGAGTATTGCTACCACAGATGATGAAAAGTATATGAACCTTGACCCTGAGGCACTGGAAAAAGGCTACGAGGGTTTGCTGAAATATTTGGAACTGGAAGAAAAAGACGAGTTTATTGCGGAAGCAAACAGTTTAATCCTTGTTTGTGCTGAACAGTATTACAACAAAGGGGTTTCATATTACAATACAGCGGAATATGATAAAGCGATGGTTGCATTTGGCGAATCTGCTGCTATAAACGAAGGTGCAGGCAGGGTAGATAGCCTGGCAACTTACAATGCTGCATTAACTGCTGAACTTGCTAAACTTGATGAACAAGCCAAAGGTTATTATGAGAAACTTGTTGGTATGGGGTATTATCTTCCCGGTATCTTTACTTCGCTTGCCTCATTGGAAAAAGCTGAAGGAGACACAGTTGCAGCTATGGAATACATCATTCAGGGCCGGGAAATTTATCCAGAAGATTTTGACCTTATCATTGCCGAAACCAATATTTATCTTGCTACAGGCAACAAGGACAAAGCTATGGAACTGCTCCAGCTTGCCATTGCCAAAGATGATACAAACCCAACGCTTTACTTTGCAGTAGGTACTAATTATGACCAAATGGGCAATTTTGAAGAAGCTGATAAAAATTATAAAAGTGCCATTGCTTTAAATCCTGAATATTTTGATGCGAATTACAACCTTGGTGCGCTGTATGTGAATAGGGCAATTGAATTATTCGCACAAGCTGATGCACTTCCATTGAACGAGGAAGCTGAATACAATTCGTTGAAGGAAAAAGCGGGTAGTTTATTGGAAAGTTCATTGCCATATCTTGAAAAGGCAGATGAACTTCAGCCCGACGACCCATATACTTTAAGAACCTTGAAGGATATCTACGCCCGCCTTGGCATGCTCGAAAAACTTAAAGCAGTAAATGAGCGTTTGGGTGAATAGAAGTTAAATAATATATTTATTAGAAAGGAGGAAAGATTTTCCTCCTTTTTTTATGCTCAAAAAAAAACAACGATTAAAATGAATGAAATGGGATAGGGTAGTAAATGCATCTGCCTACTAGTTAAAGTAAATATTGCTATTTAACATAATATTAATTATAGGACATTAATAGTAGATTCTGTTCAGCATGCTGATTAACATAAAACCTAACTGCCGACAGGCAGGTCAGTTATCGTTGACGAAATGCAATGTTTTCCAATAATGGTACCGATTTTATGTTGAAATGATTTGCGCTTAGTGTATGAAGATTGGGTTTCATGTTTCATTATATTTCTTTAATTTCTTTCATAAGTGTCCGGAAGTTTAAAGTACAAAAAAAGCCCGAAGATTCCTAATTTTGCAGCGCAAACTTCAAAAAAAAAAATCATGGGCTTTATATTACCGCACAAAAATACAAAAAAATCAGATTCTACATTATTCAAACAAATCATAGATTTAGTGCCCAAGCATA